>JAIPBB010000111.1 GCA_021739805.1 Saprospiraceae bacterium
ATTTAATCCCTTCAGGATTATTCAATGTTTATATAAACTTTGTTATTAATTTCAAAAAGAAATTAACTCACATTTAATCTGGTTTTACAATAAAGTACTAAATAAAATTTCCCAGCCCATCAAAATAAAATTTAGCCAAAATTTATCTTTTAGTTTTTAATAATAAAAAAAGCTTTATCTTTGAATTGTGAATTAATATTATTTTAAACTCAAATAACTCCAAATATGAAAAAGCTTGTTTTTTTAATTACAGTAACTTTATTGATTAGCACTTACACTATTGGGCAGGTAAAAGTATTTTTCACAGGCGAAAAAGACAGATGTGCTTATGTGGTTAATGACGGTAAAATTTATGAAAGTGGAAGCACAAAATGTACAATGAGAAAGGCTTTATACACTTTCACTGAAAATAAAGCATTCTATTATGATAAACAAAATGAATGTTGCCTGGTTCTCGAAGGAGATAAAATTTACAATGGCAGCATGAATAAAGACCAAAAAGGCGAAGTCAGATTTATTATTAAAGGAAATGAATTAATCAATCCCGGCACTCCTAACGACAGCCAGTTTATTATTGAAGACAACAAAGTTTGGTTTGGCAGTGATAATAAAATCAACCGCAAAGACAATGGTCCACTATTGTTTATCGAAGGTGAAATTCCTCCAATCGCACTTTATTTGATTTTATCGATTATTGTTCGGTAAGCGTCAGTTTGTGATTTAATTTGTCCTAAATATTCATTTTATTAATTTCATGGGTTAATTGCCTAATGTGCCTAGAGTGAATGAATTACTTGTGTTTTTAGGACTTGGATATTAATTGTTTTTAATAATGCTTTGTATTCAATAGTCAAAATGTCTGAAAGAACCTTGTTTTTCGCTTCTTATAAATAGTTTATTTATTATGAGTTAGTAACTACTTAACAAATTACTCAAGGCACTCTAAGTACTCCAAACTCTAGGCACTGATTTGATTTATTTTTTCTAAATTATTTTATTGGCAAGTTAATTTGAGTTTCAATATCTATTTTTTGATAATATTAATTATTATCTTTACTTTTGATTAAATTTTAATAAACAAAATTATGGGACTACTAAACGGAAAAACTGCTCTAATCACAGGAGCTTCACGTGGAATAGGAAAAGCAATAGCAATGAAATTTGCTGCTGAAGGTGCAGATATTGCGTTTTCTGATTTATTTTATGATGATATAGCAAAAGAAACTGAGAATGATCTTCAAGCAATAGGAATTAAAGCAAAAGGCTATGCATCAGATGCCAGCTCATTCGTTGGCTCTGAAAAACTAATAACTGATGTTTTGGCAGAATTTGGAAAAATTGATATAGTTGTAAATAATGCTGGTATTACAAAGGATAATTTATTAATGCGAATGTCAGAATCCGATTGGGATGCAGTTATTAATGTAAACTTAAAGTCAATTTTTAATATGACAAAAGCCGTCCAGCGTTCAATGCTAAAACAAAGAAGTGGGGTTATAATAAATATGGGTTCAGTCGTTGGGATACAAGGAAATGCCGGACAATCAAATTATTCAGCATCAAAAGCCGGATTATTTGCTTTCACAAAATCTATAGCGCAAGAACTTGGTTCAAGAAATATCAGGGTAAATGCATTAGCACCAGGTTTTATAACAACTGAAATGACTAAAAATTTACCTGATGAAGTAAGAGAAAAATGGGTTCAGGATATTCCACTTAGAAGAGAAGGCTCACCTGAAGATGTTGCTAATGCTGCATTATTTCTTGCTTCTGATTTGTCATCATATATTTCGGGACAAGTAATTAACGTTTGTGGTGGCATGGTTACCTAGTAGGTTCAAAAACTTTCTAAAATGAAACAACAAATAAAGGACTATTTCTCGTTTAGCAAATCTGAGCGCAGGGGAGTTGTTGTTTTGTTGTTAATTCTCTTTTTGATTTTAGTGATTAATTTTGCAATGCCTAAAATTATTTCAAAGCAGCAAATGGATTTTTCAGAGTTTGAAAAAGAAATTGCGGCCTTTGAGGCATCAAAATATGAAAGAAGTATTATTGCAGAAAACTTCTCAACGAATTATAAAAACTACTCTTCTAATTATACAAACTATAATAGTTATTCAGAGAAATCAAAATTAACTCCTTTTCCATTTAATCCTAATGAAATCGGTTCAGAAGATTGGAGCAGAATTGGTTTAAATGAGAAAAAAATTAATGTTATTTTAAATTATCTTTCAAAAGGTGGGAAGTTCTATAAAAAAGAAGACCTTAGAAAAATCTATGTTATTACTGATGAAGAGTATGAGACTCTTGAGCCTTTTATTATTCTCCCAGATAATTTGACTAAAAATGAAAATTCAAATGTTAATTACAATGAAAATTTTATAGTTGAATTAAATAGTGCAAAGCCTGAAGATTTGCAATTGGTTCGTGGAATTGGACCGGCATTTTCAAAACGCATTATTGCATACAGGGATAAACTGGGAGGATATTCTAATAACAATCAATTGATGGAAGTTTTTGGGATGGATAGTGTGAGATTTAAGCAAATAGCACCATTTATGCATACAAATGACAGCTTAATTAATAAGATTCCAATAAACTCAGCATCATATCAGAATCTTTTTTATCACCCTTATATTAATCATGAAATTGCTTTTGCAATAGTAAATTACAGATATAAACATGGTGCTTTTAAGTCTGATGAAGATTTACTTAAACTTAAAGAAGTAAATGACTCTATATTAGATAAAATTAAACCTTATATTGAAATTAAAAACAAGTAACAAAGCTAAAAATGGACTCAATACTAACAAAAAAAACATCTTATAGGAATTTTATCGATTATCATAATAGTTCCACTTGGGATTTACACGAAATTCTATGAAGGTCCTTATGCCATTTTTGTTAATAATTCTTTGGGAGGAGTTTTTTATGAAATCTTCTGGTGCTTATTGATTTATATTTTCTTTATAAAAAGCAAACCAATTAAAATTGTAATTATAGTTTTATTAATTACTTGCGGTCTTGAATTTCTACCGCTTTGGCATCCACCATTTTTAGAAAATCTAAGAAGTAATTTTATTGGACAAACTGTTCTTGGAAACTCATTCAATAAAACAGATTTTATTTATTATTTTGCAGGAAGCTTGATTGGCTGGTTGTGGATGAGTTTAATTAATAAAGTGAAACATTAGTTAGTTGTTTCAGGTTTCACACTTCGACTTCGCTCAGTGCAAGGGTTTCAAGTTTCTTGTTGCTCGTTTCTCGTTTCTGGACACTGAGCGGAGCCGAAGTGTCGTGCTTGCGAAGCTTGCTTCGTCCGTTTGGATTGCAAGTTCATTTCGAGCGGTCTGTAATGAAGTCGAAGCGAAGCTAAGTAATCTGTTTATTATCAATATTGAGCTTACTTCAACGGATTGCTTCAGTCGTTCCTCCCTGCTAGCCGGCATGCAAGCTTCGCAATGAGGCTTTTTGCTATCTGTATTGCTTATTGCCTCTCAAGTTCTCAGGTTCTCCCATTCTCCCCTTCACCGACTCTCCTCTTCTCATGCTCTCATGCTCACCGACTCAATTTGACTTTTGCCTTTTTACTTTTTGAATACCGATTACCGACTGCCTTTTTTGCCTTTTGCCTTTTTACTTTTGCCTTTATACTTCTGCCATCACAAAGCCACCGCTCTCTTAATCGCACTTTTCCCATATCTCAATCTCATTCTATCCATTGCCTGATATAAGCTCGTCATTTCATGAGTGTCTTCAAAAAGATTTAATTGCTGTGTTCCATGAACTAAATGGCTGAATTTCAAACCTATCAGTCTGATTAGCATTCTTCTTGTGTATAATTGTTTAAATAATTCTTTGCTAACTTCAAGGAGCACATGGTCGAAGGAAGTATAAGGAATTCGTCTTTGCAAAGTATGAGTATCGAAATTTGAATAACGGATTTTAACCATAACACAAGAAGTCAGATATTGCTTTTTCCTCAGGCGAAAGGCATTTTTCTCAACCATCCCAATCAAAATCTCATTAAGCCTGATAATATCAATAGTATCTTTATCGAAAGTTCTTTCTGTTCCGATTGATTTACTTTCTGAATATTGAGCAACCGGAGTTGAGTCGATTCCATTTGCTTTTTTCCAGATGATAATCCCGTTTTTCCCCATCACTTTTTCCATCATCTCGGGAGGAACTTCGCTAAGAGTTTTAATGGTTGACAATCCCATTGACCTTAAAAGCTTATATGCCTGATTACCCAGCATAGGAATTTTCCTGATTGAAAGCGGAAAAAGAAAAGGCTGAACCTGCTCTTTTGGCACTTGAAGTAATCCATTTGGTTTTGCTTCTCCTGTTGCAATTTTCGAAACTGTTTTGTTTGTTGATAAACCAAACGAAATTGGCAGACCTGTGTTTTTAATAATCATTTCCCTAAGCTCTGTTGTCCACATCAAACAGCCGAAAAACCTGTCCATACCCGTTATGTCAAGATAATGCTCATCAATTGAAGCTTTTTCATAAACCGGAGCTTTTTCGGCAACAATTTCTGTTACAATATTTGAATACTTAGTATATTGATCATGGTCGCCTCTTACAATTATTGCATCTTCACATAATCGTCTTGCCATTTTCATTGGCATACCGGAATGCACTCCAAAAAGCCTTGATTCGTAGCTACAACTGGCTACAACACCTCTGTCGGAAGCTCCGCCAATAATCACCGGTTTTCCGTTTAATTTGGAATTAAGCAATCGTTCAACTGACACAAAGAAAGTATCAAGGTCGAGATGGACGATGGTTTTGTTAGCTCCATTAACTTGATTAGCATCATAATAATTCGTTAGACTCTTCTTTAACATTAGTTTAATAATATTTGAATATCGAACACCGATTAACGATTTTAGATTTCAGAAGTAAACCAAAGCATTATTTATTCAGTTTTACTATGAAAAATTATTCGTGAATTCGTGGCTTAATTTTTTATTTTATAATTTAATTCTCCAATTATTTAATCCCAACATTTAAAATTTTTAAATCTTTTTCAAAAAAAATTAAAAAAAATTTGCTTGTGAATAAAATTGATATTACTTTTGATTATTATTTAATCATATTTACGGCTACAATATAATCATTGATTAACTTAAAACCAAAAAATATTATGTATTTCTCATCCAACATTAAACTTTTAAGAAAAAGAAATGGCAGAACCCAGGACGATGTTGCCTTTGCTCTGGACATGAAGCGATCAACTTTAAGCGGCTACGAAAACGAAGTTGCCCAGGCAAATATTAATGTATTAATTGCTTTTTCAAATTATTATAATATTGCGATTGACACATTAATAAAAGTTAATCTTTCGGAATTAAGCGAAAGTCAACTATCGCAAGTTGAAAGAGGATATGATGTTTATATCAAAGGAAGTAATTTAAGAGTTCTTTCAACCACTGTAAACAATGATAATGAAGAAAATATTGAATTAGTGAATCAAAAGGCAAGTGCAGGTTATACAACAGGTTTTGCCGACCCCGAATTTATCAGGGTTCTTCCAACATTTAATTTGCCTTTTTTATCTAAAGAAAAAAAGTACAGAACATTTCAGATAACCGGAGATTCCATGCTTCCAATTCCTGATAAATCATTTGTTACAGGTGAATTTGTGCAAAACTGGAATCATTTGAAAAACAATCTTCCATATATAGTCTTAACTTTAGATGATGGTATTGTTTTCAAGGTAGTTGAAAACCAGATTAAAGACAAGGGAAATATCAAACTACATTCATTAAATCCTTTGTACGAACCTTATGAAATAGATGTAAAAAACATTAGGGAAATCTGGAAATTTGTTAATTATATCAGTTCTGAAATGCCCGAACCAAATCTTCCAAAGGATAATTTAGTTGAAACTGTAAAAAGCCTACAAAAAGAAGTTAAGGCAATTCAAATGAAAATGAATTTGGGGATGAACTAATTTAAATGAACTATTTAGCAATCTGAAAATTGAGAAATTAAAGAAATTCATCTGTATATGGAAAAGTCATTTATGGTTATTTGCCCTTTGGGCGTCATTTACTTCGTGTCATTTATCCTTCGGACGTCATTTGCTTTGCGTCATTGCGAGCGAAGCGAAGCAATCTGTTAATAATTTTTACTACATAATCAACGGATTGCTTCAGTCGTTCCTCCTTCGCAATGACGGTTTGAATGACAACTGAATGACAACTGAATGACGCGAAGCAAATGACAACTTAATGACAACCGAATGACAACTGAATGACAACTGAATGACAACCGAATGACAACTGAATGACAACTGAATGACAACCGAATGACAACTGAATGACAACTGAATGACAACTGAATGACAACTGAATGACAACTGAATGACAACTGAATGACAACCTAATGACAACTGAATGACAACTGAATGACAACTGAATGACGCGAAGCAAATGACAACCTAATGACAGCGAAGCGAATGACTTTTATTTAAGATTGTTTATTGTACTGAAGTTCATTATTAAAAACATAAACAAACATAAAATCTACCAACCAGAATATGTACGCAATCCTCGATGTTGAAACAACCGGTTTAAGTGCAAAATCAGAAAAGATAACTGAGATTGCAATTTATATTCATGACGGGAAAAAAATTGTGGATGAGTTTTCTACATTGATTGACCCGGAAAGAAAAATTCCTTACAGAATAACTCAAATAACTGGTATTAACAATAAAATGCTTGCCGGTGCTCCAAAGTTTTATGAAGTGGCGAAAAAGATAATAGAGCTAACTGATGGAAAAACTATAGTCGGGCATAATGTTACTTTCGATTATAATTTTATTCGTTCTGAATTCGAAGAATTCGACTATGATTTTAAACGTAAAACTCTTTGCACTTGCAAACTTAGTCGCAAATTAATTCCTATGCAAAAATCTTATAGTTTGGGAAAACTTTGCGATGCTTTGAATATTGAAAACTCCAGCAGACACAGAGCAGCCGGAGATGCTTTGGCAACAACACGACTTTTTGAATTACTACTTATGATTGACCCCGAATTAGACAAACTTTCGTTAAAAGGTCTTCATTCAAATCTTAATAAAGATAAAATTGACAGGCTACCACATAGAGCAGGAGTTTATTATTTCCATGATGCTCAGGGCAAAGTAATTTATATTGGCAAAAGCATAAATATTCACGATAGAATTATTTCACATCTTAATAGTAATACTACTAAAAAGGCAATTGAGATGAAAAATCAAATAGCCGACATAAGTTTTGAGCTAACAGGAAATGACTTGACGGCAATGCTTTTAGAATCACATGAAATAAAAACTCAAAGACCAATTTATAATCAATCACAAATCAGGAGTATTTTTAATTATGGTTTGTTTTCATCGAAAAACGAAGATGGTTATTTATGCTTGAAAATTGAGAAAATCAAAGAAGACCTTTATCCAATAACATCATATCATAGCCTCAGGGAAGCCAAGGAACAATTGCATAATTTTATAGTTGAATATGAGCTATGTCAAAAACTTTGCGGCTTATACAAATCTGCTAATGCATGCTTTCAGTATTATATTAAAGAATGTCATGGAGCATGTGTTGGCAAGGAAAGTCCTGAAAGTTATAATGCCAGAGTTGAGAAAGCTCTTGAGAAATACGAACTTGATTATGAGAATTTCTTTGTAATCGAAGCTGGCAGAAAGAAAGACGAAAAGGCAATTGTTAAAGTTGAAAACGGAAAATATATAGGATTTGGTTATGCTGAGCCAGAGCAAATAAATGGTAATCTTGAGTTGCTTTCCGATTGCATAAATTATTATCCTGACAATCGTGATGTTCAGACAATTATACGTGGCTACCTAAAACGGAATAGTAAAACGATTTTAATAAAATATTAATGATTTATCGAAGATGTTGCATGTTATATGTTGTTGAGTTCTGATTTTTTTTATCTTTACAAAAAAAGTTTACATATGAAGAGATCAGGATTTTTATTCATTTTAATATTCCTATTTATAAGTTTATTGTCATTTTCTAATGATACTTTAATCATTGCCAATGACAGCATTCCTATAGATACTGTTGTTAAAGAAAAACAAACTATAAGTAAGAAGTTTGATGTTGATAAAAAATTGAAAGTCTATACTTTCAAAATAATGGAAGAAATCAATAAACCTGCATGGCATAAAACCAAAAAGGCTTTTGAAGAAGCAAAAGAGCTTGGTTGTGATATTATTTTAATTCATATGAACACTTACGGAGGACGCCTGGATGTTGCTGACTCAATTCGTACTATTATCATGCGTTCCAAAATACCTGTTTATGTTTTTATTGATAATAATGCTGCTTCGGCGGGGGCATTGATTTCAATTGCTTGCGATAGTATTTATATGCGACCGGATGCTAATATTGGTGCAGCTACTGTGGTTAACCAGGAAGGTGAAGTAGTTGCTGATAAATACCAGTCCTATATGCGTTCATTAATGCGGTCAACTGCTGAGCAGAGTGGGAGAGACCCTGATATTGCCCAGGCAATGGTTGACCCAAGTATTTATATTGAAGGAATATCCGATTCAGGAAAGGTTGTTACATTCACTGCATCAGAAGCAATATCTAATGGTTTTTGCGAAGCTATTGCAGAAAACATTAATGAAGTCCTTGATAAAGCAAACATTAAAGAATATCAAATAGTTGAACAAAAACTTACTGTCACCGATTATATAATTGGAATATTTGTTAATCCCGTTGTTAGTGGGATTCTTATTATATTAATAATTGCCGGAATATATTTTGAAATGCAAACACCGGGAATTGGATTTCCCTTAGCATTAGCAGTGTTGGCGGCTCTTGCATATTTTGCACCTCTTTATGTTGAAGGACTTGCTGAAAATTGGGAAATTGTTATATTTATTGTCGGCTTAATACTTATCGCAATTGAAATTTTTGCAATACCCGGCTTTGGTGTCTTTGGAATCTCAGGAATATTCTTAGTTGTAGCCGGATTAACTTTAAGTCTTATTGATAATGTGAGTTTCGATTTTTCACATGTTAATACCGAAAGAATCGTAAGAGCATTTTTTACTGTAGTTATTGCAATTAGCTTTTCGATAATTGGCTCTATTTATTTAAGTAAGAAATTGTTTACTCAAAGAACAATTTTTGGACAATTGTCGCTGGATTCTATTCAGGAAGCTTCAAAAGGTTATGTTGGCGTTGATGAAACAATATTTAATATGGTTGGCAAAACTGGCACTGCGGCAACAATTTTAAGACCTGCTGGTAAAGTTGTGATTGATGATGGTTATTATGATGCCACTGCCGAAACCGGTTATATTGAAAAAGGGGATAAAATTAAAGTTATAAAATTCGAGGGTGCACAGATAGTTGTGAGAAAGGAAGATTAATAATTCCTTTTTGGAATACTTCAATAAATGGAATATTGCAAGTTTAGTGAAGAAATATATAAATGCGATAATGATTGAATGCTAAAATGCGATAATGAAAATTACACTAAAAATTAATAAAACTTCAGTTGAAATATTAATCATTTAATCATTATATCATTTATCATTATTAACAATATTATGCAAAAAATCGAACTTGTTCAGGAAGATATTACAAAACTAAAAGTAGATGCAATTGTTAATGCTGCCAACACATCTTTGCTAGGTGGTGGTGGAGTTGATGGGGCAATTCACAGAGTTGCGGGTCTGCAATTACTTGAAGAATGCAAAACACTTAATGGCTGCCGAACAGGCGAAGCAAAAATCACTAAAGGGTATAATTTGCCGGCAAAATTTGTAATACACACTGTTGGACCAATTTGGCGTGGGGGTAATAATAATGAAGTTGAACTACTAAAAAATGCCTATAAAAACAGTTTGAAAATTGCTGTTGAAAATAAAGTCAAAACCATTGCCTTTCCAAATATTAGCACTGGAGTTTATCACTTTCCAAAACAAAAAGCTGCCGAAATGGCAATTAATGAAACAAAAAACTTTCTTAATAATTTCCCCGAATTAGAAAAAGTTTATTTTGTTTGTTTTGATAATGAAAATTTTGATATTTATAAAAAGCTGTTGAAGTCTTAATAAGTGTCTGGAGTTTGGAGTGCCAAGAGTACTTGGAGTGTCTGGAAACTTGAAATTAGAAATTAGACATTAGACACTGTTCCAATATCCAATATCTTGTATCTTGTATCTTGAAACCTGAAACCCTTGCACTGAGCGAAGTGTGAAACCTGAAACCTGAAACTCCAAAATTCTATTGCAAAGGAATCACTATAGTTTTTGTTAATGAATTATTTCCTCCATCACCTGCTGCTGAAAGCTGCACATCATAAGAGCCGTTTGCCAGGTAGGTGTGAGTTGGGCTTGTTTGTGTTGATGTTTCTCCATCCCCAAATTTCCATGAATAGGTAAAAGCATTTTTTAATATGAATTTAATGTTAACACAAATTTACAAAACTTAATGTAAGGTTAATCTTTTCTTAATATCTATTTTCTTTTATAGGTTTTACTTTGTGCCGTAATAAAAACAAGAAATTTTAAAATTATAAATCAATAAAAGTAAAAAAAATGAAAAGCAGAAAAGGACAAAGAAACATCGCATTTGCAATTGTTTTTGGATTAAGTTTATTAGTGTCTTTTAGTTCATGTAAAAAAGATGATCCTGTTGTAGTGCCAGTACCGGATGCATCTATTTATGATACTTCAGGAACTGTAATTACATGTAAAGATGCCGGACAGGGAACAGGAACCGTTACCTGGACATCAAACTACACTTATCTTTTAGATGGTTATGTATTTGTTAATAGCGGACAAACTTTAACAATTGAAGCCGGAACAGTAATTAAAGGAAAAGCCGGAACAGGTGAAAATGCAAGTGCATTAATCGTGGCACGCGGAGCTACAATTAATGCAATTGGAACTGCGACAGATCCAATTATATTTACAGCCCAAGCCGATGATTTAATGGGTTCGGTTCCGGTTCTACAAAGAGGTTTATGGGGAGGACTTATTGTTTTAGGAAATGCAAAACTAAATTCAACTCCCGGTGAAACAGCAATCGAAGGTATTCCAACAACTGAAACCAGGGCAATTTATGGTGGAAGCAATGATGCTGACAATTCAGGAACGATAAAATATGTTTCAATTCGTCATGGTGGAAGTGATATTGGAGAAGGAAACGAAATCAACGGTTTAACACTTGGTGGTGTTGGAAGTGGAACTACAATTGAATATGTTGAAGTTATTGCTAATGCTGATGATGGAGTTGAATTTTTTGGTGGAGCACCTCAATTAAAAAATATTGTAACTGCTTTTTGCGGTGATGATAATTTTGATTATGACGAAGGTTTTCATGGTAAAGGTCAATTTTGGTTTGTAATTCAGGACCCGGCTGCTGGCGATAGAGTTGGAGAACATGATGGTGGTACAGATCCTGAAGATGGAACTCCATATGCCGAACCAAAAATATATAATGTAACTTATATTGGTAGAGGCGAAGCAGCTGGAGTCAGAATGTTAACATTTAGAGATAATGCAGGTGGACATTATATTAACTCAATTTTTGTTAACCAAAGTAAAGGAATAGATATTGAAATGTTAGCAAGTGGTGAAGATAGCTACAAAAGATATAAAGCAGGTCATTTAACAATTGAAAATTGTTTATTCTATGATATAAAAGCAAATTCATCTACCGGAACTGATATGTTTGACGTTTCTTTTGGATCAGGTGCTACTGCCAATCCTGATTCAGCAACTGCTAAAGCAACTTTCAAAGCTGAATTTGTCAATTGGAATAATGAAATTGCCAATCCCGGACTTCAATATGCAAGCCCGACAACTGCTAATGGTTTGAATCCGGTACCAACAGGAACAGTTACAAATAATGTTGCAACACCATCTGATTCATGGTTTACAACAACTTCTTATAAAGGTGCATTTGCTCCCGGAGCTTCTAACTGGGCTGCAGGATGGACACTTTTAAGCAGTTCAGGAATTATGCAATAGTTTTAGTTAGATAGAAGTGCAGGAAAAAATAGCATTCTATTTTGAATGCTATTTTTCTTGTTTAAATCAAATACAGCAATTAATAGGTAAACAGGTAAATTTCTTTGAAAATGAATAAATTAAAATTAATAGTAATTCTAATCTTTTTTCTTTCAATTGGTCATATTAAATCCCAAACCGCAAATGTTAGCGGTAAAATTATTGATGCTTCAACGGGCGAAGAGTTGATAGGTGCTTCAATAATGATTCCGGGAACTTTAATAGGAGCAGCAACTGATTTAAGTGGTGATTTTCTTATTAAAAATGTTCCGGTTGGAACTTACGATTTCAAATGTTCTTACATTTCTTATGAAACATTAATAATAACAGGATTCGAAGTAAAGGAGCTTGGTGATAATTATATTAATGTTAAACTTAATCCTGTGAGTTATGGTTTGAAACAGTTTGAAGTAAAAGCCAGGGTAGTAAGAAAATCTGAAGTGGCAGTTCTAACCGTTCAAAAGAAATCGGCAGGTGTAATTGATGCAGTTTCATCTCAACAAATGTCAAGATTAAGTACAAGCGATGCTGCATCTGCTCTTAGTAAAGTAAATGGTATTTCAGTGGAAGGTGGAAAATATGTTTATGTTCGTGGTCTTGGTGACAGGTACAGCAAAACAGAAATTAATGGAGCTGAAGTCCCAAGCCTTGATCCTGAAAGAAACACCGTACAAATGGATTTATTTCCAAGCAATATAATCGACAATATTATAGTTCATAAAACCTTTTTGCCGGAATTACCCGGAAGTTTTACGGGTGGTTATGTAAATATCAACACAAAGGATTTTCCTAATAAATTTTTATTTCAGTTTTCATCATCAGTTTCATATAATACTAATTCGAGTTTTAATAAGAATTTTCTTACTCAAGATGGTGGTAAAACTGAATGGTTGTCTTATGACGATGGCACACGAGATATTCCGGTTGATGCCGAAGGTGAAATACCCGCTTTGTTTATGAATAATAACAAACTTGATGTTATCACAAAATCATTCAATAAAAAAATGGAACCAATACATGAGAAATCATTTATGGACCATAGCCATTCAATTTCAATCGGGAATCAAGTGGATTTATTTAAAAAACCACTTGGTTATATTGCAAGCCTTAGTTATTCAAGAGATTATGATTATTATGATGATGGAACATCAGGTTTATACAAATTAACCGGACCTACTTCTACAACTTTGAATAAAGAAGAAAATCTGAAAGATGAAAAAGGAGTCATGAATGTATTAATTGGTGGTTTATTGAATCTTTCATATAAATTCTCGAACAATCATAAACTTTCACTTAATTTAATAAGTAATAGAAGCGGGCAGGAAACAACCTGGTTTCAGGAAGGGGAGAAGCCATCGGATAATCCCGAAATGGTCTATCAGAAAAGAACAATGCAATTTACCGAAAGGTCATTCACCGCAGGACAAATTAATGGTGAGCATTATTTTGAAAACATGGCAAAAGTAAAAATAGATTGGTTATCATCATATACTATTGCTAAACAAGACGAGCCTGACTTTAGGTTATTTAATTCCGATTATGAAATTTTTGATGGTGATACTATATTTTCAATAAGAGAATCGCTCTATCCTCTGCCAACTCGTTATTACAGGGATATGAAGGAGAACAACCTTGATAATAGAGTAAACTTTGAAATACCATTTAAATTCAGAGAATTAAATTCAAAATTTAAAGCCGGTGGTTTATATGTGTATAAATTCAGGGAGTTTAACGATAGACGAATAAAATTTGGAAATTCTAACAATTCATATAATGGTAACATTCAGGAATTTATTGATGATTCAAATATTGGTCAAAATGCACAATCGTGGATTGATGAACAGAAATATGGAATTTATGCAGTTGATGTAACCGAAATGAAAAACAGCTATACAGCTTCTCAGTCAATTATTGCTTCTTATGCAATGGTTGATATGAAACTTAACACACGGCTTCGTGTAATTGCAGGTGCAAGATATGAATCAACCAATATTTTTGTTGAGAGTCTTGACCCAACAAAAGAAAAAGGTGAATTGAATGAAAATGATATTTTGCCGGCATTAAGTGCAACTTATAGTTTAAACGAAAACATGAATCTAAGAGCTGCAATAACCAGAACATTAGCACGACCAACATTTCGTGAGTTAGCTCCTTATGATACTTATAATCCAATGAAAAATGGAAAGGAGATTGGAAATCCAAATCTTGAAAGAACTTTAATCGATAATCTTGACCTTCGTTGGGAATATTTTATGAAACCCGGCGAAATTATTTCATTTAGTGGATTTTATAAAAAGTTTATCAATCCAATTGAAGTTACTGATAATCCAATTGCTGTTAATCCCGAATTTACCTGGCAAAATGTTGATGAAGCTAAGGTTTATGGTGTTGAATTTGATTTCAGGAAAAAGCTCGATTTCATTTCTAATAGTTTAAAAAACTTTAAAGTTGGTACAAATTTCACCTATGTTTATTCTGCTGTTTCAATTGATTCTCTTGAGCTTGTTGGTATAAAAGCAAGCGACCCAGATTATTCAGATAAAAGAGCAATGTTCGGTCAGTCACCTTATGTGTTTAATGCTGATTTGGAGTATAGTAACGACTCTATTGGATTAGCAGCAAATATTGCATTTAATGTTTCCGGACCAAAGTTGGTTTTGGTTATCAAAGGCGGAACCCCCGATGTTTATGAACAACCTCGTGGACAATTGGATTTTAATGTTTCAAAAACTTTGGGTGATAAATTTTCTGTGAAGTTTGGAGTGAAAAATATTCTTAATACCGAAATTAGAAAAATCTATACATACAAAGACGAAGAATACATTTTCAAAAGCTATTCTTATGGAAGAACTTTTTCAATAGGCTTTACCTACCTAATTGATTAAAGCTGTATTTGATTTACAGATAA
>JAIPBB010000112.1 GCA_021739805.1 Saprospiraceae bacterium
TTTAAAAAAAGATACTTTTTATATGTGATAATTAAAATTAATATTGTAATTTTGATATGATTTAAGAAAATCGTTTAATGGGTTCTGTGATTTTTTTAAATCTAAAGAGAAAAAATGAATTTTTAGAACCCACCTTAAAAGAGTATTTCTGAAAAAAAATTAGGATAATTTAAACAAAATACAGGAAAATGGAATTTTTTAAGAGTTTTTTAAAATCCAAGGATTCTGTAAATAGTGCAGAATTTATTAAAAATGCAGAAAACTTAGTGCAATTTGCTAATATTATGGTTGTCGGTTCTCAAGAAATGATTATCAATGAGTTTCCTCAATTAAACGCAGCCTCAGAAATAAAAAATTGGGACTTGTTTTGTACAGTTTCTGCAACATTTGCAGCTTTTATGAGAGCAGGTTCTTTTGTGAAAGACAGAAAATTAAAAAAAAACTTGATAAAATTGTATTAAGAAGTCTTGGTGATTTTAATCCAAATGCAATAGATGCTTTTAAAGACCTTGAAAATTTCGTAAACAATATAATTGATAAAAATAAAGACGAAATAACATCAGATACTATTGAATACTCTGCTGGTGCTTGGATTATTTGGAATTTAACGAAAAAGAATCCTATAGAAGGTGAATCTAAAATAGCAGGTGTCCTAGGAAAAATGTTTTTTACTGGATTTGTTAATTATTATGAACCAAAAGTATATTAATAAGCGTCTTATAAAAAAATATGATGTTTAAACTTTCTAGTATTAGGATAAAATTTCAGTTAGAAATCTGTAAACTTGAGTGATTTTGAGAGAAAAAGAAAATAACAAGAATAAAAAACGAACTCATCTTTGGTAAACATTGACCCGAGTAAAAAATGGAAGAACTTACAAGAAGAGAATTCACGATAACATACACTGATGCTTGTCCATCCGAATTGCTCCATAATTCTAGCGAAAAATATTTATGCATTGGAATGGTAAATTATTTTAATATTGACAGGCTGAGTCTTATTAATATTAGCCAATTTAAGAAAATAAGAGGAATTGAACGAAAATTAAAAAATCAACAATACATTATTGAGAGAATTGAGAATGACTCAATTGCTTTAACTGGATTAATAAATTGGAATTATAGAAAACAAGCACTTGAAAATGGAAAACTCTTTTTAGAGCAAGCTAATATAATTCCCATAGATAATGACTATTCTAAATCTGTATGTATAGATAAAGAAATCTTGTCATATGGTCATGCTGTAAGTTTGTCATGGTATAGCATTGTACTTGCAACTTTTTTAAAGCAAATTGGTGCATTTGCTAAGTGGGAAAATAAAGAAAATGCTATTTTACTAATAGATTTACTTCCAGGTGATAATATTGATATTAGGAGGAATTTAAATGTTGTGCGCTACATTACAAATAATTCTGAGCTTAAGGAATTTCAATATGATGCAATTAAGAATTATAACTTAAGCAAGATTGGATATGGTTATGGAATTAAGGATGGCTCTACAAAGAGTTTAAAAAATGATTTCGAGTATACTATTATTGATTGGATTGTCCAGTCTTTTAATTCATTAATTAAATTCGAAAAAGAAAAATTAGAAAAATCAAGTAGCGAATTCCAAATGTCTGAATTAGCTCGATACCTTATTGATAAAGGGAATTTTAAGATAAGTGATGCAATAGGATTGATATAAAATCCCAGCTAATGCACGATTTCATTGCGTTCCATAACAAGCCCTGCTGGTAGCAAATACTTTAACTAAAAATAAAACATTATGAAAACATTTAAAAAATTTATCGGCATTAGCATAGCAATTCTCTGCTTTAGCTTAACAACTTATTCGCAAAACAAACCGAAAGCAACTTATCAAGTTGGAAATTCAAGAATTAGTGTATGGGAAAATGAAAGAGAAGGCAAATATGGAAAATTTATCGTAAAAAATTTCAAAGTTGAAAATACTTACAAAGATGGAGACAAATGGAAATCAACAAATAATTTCAACCTGACTGAGCTACTTCAATTAAGAGCAGCTATTGACAAAGCGATTAATGAAGAAGGAGTAAAAATAAATGAAGAAGAAAAAGAAGAAAAAAAGAAGGAATAGTTAAAGTACCACAGTACGCTATTTCATCACCTTCCATAACAACAGTTCCACATCTGGTGTGAATTTGCAATCTATGTCATATTAACTAATTTTCAATTCACACTAAAATAAAACCAATAATTTATTATTTTTACGCTGATGAAAATCTTTATAAAATCAATTAAAAATATTAAAACCTAATTTATGAAAAAATTAATCTTTACAATTATCGCCTTATTTGGTATAAGTTATTTAGCAATTTCACAATGTGCCAGTGTTTCAAATATCTACTCATTTACTTATAATGGAAAGAATTATGAAGTTGTTAAAGAGCAAAAAACCTGGAGTCAGTCAGCAGCATGTGCTGTTGAACGAGGTGGTCATTTAGTTCATATTGATAGTCAGGCAGAGCAAGATAGTGTTTATTATGCAATTATCAATGGAGCGGGAGTATCATCTTCATATAATCCTATTGCCGATGGAGGTGGAGCCTCTTATATTTGGATTGGAGCAACTGATAAAGCTACTGAAGGAACATGGCTTTGGGATGGTGATGGCGATGATTCCGGAACAAGCTTCTGGACAGGTCAAGGACAAGCAGGTAGTGGTGGCGGAGCTGCCGTGAATAGTGCATTTGTTAATTGGGGCGGAACTAATTCAGGCCCGCCTAACGAACCTGACAATTTTACTATGTCGCCTTACGCTCCAAACGGACAAGATGGTGGTGCAATGGCAATTAGCCAATGGCCTTACGGAATTGCAGGAGAATGGAACGATATTGATACTGCCAATACAAATTATTTTGTAATTGAAATTGAATTTTCAACTTCCGTAAATAAAATTAATACAATTGACAATTCTTTTTCTATTTTTCCAAATCCAGCTATTGATATGATAAATCTTAAGGCAACACATGAAATTTCAGAAGTATTAATTTACTCAGTTGCAGGACAAATTGTTTTACAAAAAATAGCAAATTCATGTAATTTAAATTTGAATCTCGATTTAAGCAAAGGGATTTATATTGTAAAATCAAAATTTAAAAATGATACTGTAAGCTATAAAAAATTAATAGTCGAGTAAATCTTTGTTGATGTAGATTTGCAATCTGGATAAAAAAAAGACAATCAAATTATTGATTGTCTTAAGAACAAAAATGTATCTTTTAGCTTATTGCTTACGAGTCATAGTATAAATACTTGGAGTTGTTCCATTAAAAGGATTTGTAGAAGAAACTGTTAAGGTATCACCACTGTTATTTAATTGAAAAACACCATCATTAGCCCACTTAATTTCCTGATTACTTATGTGATTCCATAGCTCCTCTCCTTTCCATTGTAATTCTCCGGTTGATTTTAAAGATTTAAACTTTAGGTCTCCTATGTCAACAAGCCCTAAATTCTGCATTGTTAACCAACCACCATTAACAATATTAGTAAAAGTTCCGGTTTCGCCACTAATAGTTATTTCTAGACCATCAGTATGACGAAGCCATTGACCTTCTAATTCAATTTTGTTCTTATTTGACTTTAAGTCATCTTTTGTTAAGTCATCTTTTTTGCTACATCCTGCTATAATAAGCATACTTAAAATCGCTATTGCTAATTTTTCCCATTTCATGTTATTGCTTTTTGGTTAATAATAAGTTCATGACGTTTGTATTATTTCATGTTACAAAGCTATGTCAAGAAGCATCCTAACTCCAGTCGGAATTGTACTGAAATTTAGTTGGGTAAATCTACTTAAGTGTTTTGTAAGTAAAGGCTGTCAAGGATTTGTAATTCCTAACTTGATATAAATTTCTCCTGAAAATAAAATAGAGCAAAAGAAGATAAGTTGTATTGTTTAATAAGCAGAATTACCCTTTCATATCCAAATCATTTAAAACCTGCCTGTTTTGAATAATTATATTTTTGCCTTCCTGGCTTATTAAACCTTCTTTTTCAAACTCTTTTAAAAATTTAACAGCACTTTCAACTGTAATGGAAGCAAAATCAGCAATATCCTGGCGTGATAAATACTGGAAAACATTATCGTCTTTATATTCTTCGGATGAAAGGTATAATAAGGCAGAAGCAAGTTTGCCACGCATTTGTTTATATGAAACATTCTTTATTATCTCCAAATACCTTGTTTCAGCCTGGTAATTTCTTGATGTTAATTGCAAGGCAAAATCGGGATTCTTCAAAATAATTTTTTTCAGTGCTTCCTTTTCTATCATACAAATAGATGAATCGGAAAGAGCAATTGCCGAATATTGATAGGTGTTTGTATTAAAGATTGATGAAAAAGCCATGAAATCCCCTTGCCTGGCTAAGTGAATATTTATTTGTTTTTCTCTTCCGGTCTGAAGATAAACCCTTACTAATCCTTTATTCACAAATAAAACATGAGGTGCAAATGCTCCCTGCTTAAAGATTGTTTCCCCTTTTAAGTAGGTTACTTGCGTTTTATTTTCATTTAAAAATACCACGTCTTCAGAACTTAAATCCTGAAAACAACCGCATAAATTTTCTATTATATTGTTTTGTTCCAATTTTTAATGATGTAATGATTTAATGATGTAATGCTATAATACTATAATGCGATAATGCGATAATGCGATAATGCGATAATGCTAAAATGCAATAATGCAATAATGCAACAATGCTAAGTATAGCTATTAATATTTTGCAAAAATAGTTAATCGTTTTAAGAAATGGGCTTTTTGACACAGAATTTAGCAGCATCATTTTAATAGTAAATTTTTACTCAATTCAACTTTGATAATTAACTCTATGCCCTCTAAGTACTCTAAACTCCAGGCACTCTATGTACTCTAAACTCTAGGCACTCTAAGTACTCTAAACTCCAGGCACTTTAAGTACTCTAAACTCTAGGCACTTATTAGAAATAATTGATGCTTTCTGATTATGAAGTATGAATTAGATAATTAATTTTAAGGTTTTTAGCAATCGAAACTATAATTTCATAAGAAATCTCCTATAATATTATAACTTTTATCAGGGAATATTGCATGCCCCTTTTCTCGACTACTAAAGAAACTCGACTTAATTTTGCAATCAGAAAAATAAGAGAAATGAAACGAGTAGCAATTCCAATAGTAAATAACAAACTAAGCGAGTCTTTTGGCCAATGCAGCCACTATGAAATATTTGAAATTGACGATGCTGATGTGAAAAGTTATGCTATTGAAATTCCACAAATAAATGATATCGCACAATTACCCGAATGGGCATCAAAGCAAGGAATCACTGATATTATTGCATATGAAATCGATAAAAGCATTATTAATTTATTCGTAAAATTCAAAATTAATTTATTTGTGGGAATTGCTATAAAATCAACTGCTTTGCTTATAGAGGATTATATAAAAGGCAGTTTAAAATCAGATGATAAAATTATTTCAAAAATCATGTTAGGAGTTTAAAAGCAACTGGAATCAATAATAAATGAAGAAAAACAAAAATAAATCGATTACTAAAATTTTGGCAAACAAACGCTGGATTATCCAACTAATTCTTGGTATTCTCCTTTATATAGGTATAAATTGGTATCAAATATCATTATGGTGGGTACTTGCCTTTGGCACTTTAACCGGAATAATTTGGGGTAAGGTGTTTTGTCGTTGGATGTGTCCGGTTGGAATTATCATGGAATTAATAATGAAAATGAGTCCCAGCAGTTCATTCAGAGGAATGTACCAATATCATAAGATTGGTTGCCCGATTGCCTGGGTAAGTGGCTGGTTAAATAAATTCTCATTATACAAAATCAACCTAAATGCTGACACTTGCAGCAACTGCGGTTTGTGCGACAAAGCATGTTATATGACATCAATTGATAAGCAAAAATTCAGTTTATATAAACCACTAAAAACAAATCCTGCAGAAAATTTCAGTTGCTCAAAATGCTTGAAATGTGTTGAAGAATGCCCAAATGGAAGTTTAAGTTTTGTGCCGGTTATTAATGTTAATTCAATAAAAAACAATATAAAATAAAATGACTTATGGGAATGATTAATGAGAAACTTTCATTGCACAGAAAATCAAAATTTTGCCCCGCCCTAAAGGGTGATTTTGATTTTCTTCCCACCCTTTAGTCCCGATAGCCATCGGGAGGGGAAAGGAAGAAAATAAAATCGTAAACCATTTGTCATTACAAAATTAAATAAATTAACTAAAAATAAATACAAATGAAAATGTTACAAACCGCTGTTCACGAAATAGAAACAGCAACAGAATTGGAAAAAATAATTAGCGAAAACGAAAATGTAATGGTTTGTTGTGGTCGTATGGGCCCAATGTGTATGCCGGTTTATGAAATTATGGAAGAATTGGAAGAAGAGCGACCAAACAATAAGTTCTACTCAATGGCCTTCGATACAAATGAAGCTGCACCTATCAGGAATGCTTCGATGTGTCAAGGATTTATGGGCCTTCCATTTACCGTTTATTATAAAAATGGCCAAATGATAGAAGCAACAACCAGTATTCAAAATCGCCAACAGATTACATCAATACTTGATAAACATTCAAACTAAAATAAAATTCAAAGAGGGAAAATCATCTTCCTATAAAATTTTACCTCGATCCTAAAGGATGATTTTATAGGAAGATGATTTACTCAAAATGATAAGGTATAAACAAATTAATAAATTCTTTCTCAATTCTGATTCCCTTCAGGGTTAGGGTAAAGATGAATTGAGAAAGAATTTTATGGTTTAAAAACACAAAAATGGAAGAAATCTTTGATGTAATGATTTTAGGTGCCGGAGCTGCCGGTTTAACAGCCGGTATTTATAGCTCAAGGGCAAAACTAAATACATTAATTCTTAATGAAGGAGCAATCGGTGGCCAAATGATTTTGACTGATGAAATAGCAAACTACCCCGGAGTTGAATTAACAAAAGGATATATGCTTGCTAACATCATGAAAAAGCAGGCAAAAGATTTTGGATGTAAAATAAAGTCGAACATTAAAATTGCAGAGTACGATTTTAATGGTGAAATTAAAACAGTAAAACTGGAAGACGGTAGGGTTTTCCAGTCGAAATCTGTTATTCTCACACCTGGCGGAAGACCACGACCACTAAATTTGCCCGGAGAAGAAGAATTTAAAGGGAAAGGAATTTCATATTGTGCTACTTGCGATGGTGAGTTTTTCACTGGAAAGGAAATTGTTGTTGTAGGCGGCGGTAACTCAGCATTAGAAGAAGCTGTTGCCCTGACCAATTATGCAACCAAAGTAACCATTGTGCATCAGTTCGGCCATTTTCAGGCATTTGAACATGCAATCCGGGAAGCAAAGAAAAATGATAAAATTGAATTTATCATGGAATCGGAATTAAGAGGATTTTATGGTAATCAAAATTTGGAAAAAGTAAGTATTGAACATTTACCTACGGGAAAAATGTCGGAACTTAATGTTAAGGGAGTTTTCATTTTTGCAGGTTATTTGCCAAATACCGAATCACTTGAAGGTTTAGTAGATTTAAGTGAAAGAAAAGAAATAATTGTTAATGCGGATATGAAAACAAATATCGATGGTGTGTTTGCTGCCGGTGATTGCATAGTGAAAAAATATCGCCAGGTTACAACGGCAGTTGCTGACGGAACAATTGCAGCATTGGCGGCAGCAGAATATTTACGGAATTAAAAAAATTAATAAAATGATTGAAGTAAACTCTTTTTCAGACTTAGCAAATGCAATAAAAGATAAGAATAAAGCTTATTTATTATTATATAAAAAAGGAAACGAGAAAAGCGATTGTGCTTTTAATAATATTACTGAAGCGGTTGAGACTTTTGAAAAAATTGAACTTTTCTATGCTGATGTTAATAAGGTGCGGGATATTCATACGACATTTAATATCACATCTGCACCAACTTTATTGGAATTTGAGAATGGTGTTTTTAAAAACCTAATTAAAGGATGTAATGATTCAAAAAACTATAAAAATTTATTTGAGGACAATATCTATTTTGCAGAAACCAAGAATGATACGAAACCACAAAAACGTGTAACTGTTTATTCAACACCAACTTGCTCCTGGTGTACAACATTGAAAAATTATTTAAAAAAATACCGGATACGCTTTACAGATATTGATGTTTCATCAGACCAAAGAGCTGCTGATGAATTGGTAAGAAGAAGCGGTCAAAGAGGAGTGCCGCAAACCGATATTAATGGGGAAATAATAGTTGGATTTAACAAAGCCAGGATAAATGAACTTCTTGACATTCGAAATTAAAAATCTAAAATAAATATTAATCTAAAAACTTTAAATATGAACGAATTACAACCAATAAATCAAAATGTACTACTTGAAATCGCAGACGACAAGCTGGAACAAAAAACAGCATCAGGAATAATCATACCTGACTCAGCAAAGGAAAAGCAAAATATTGCCAAAGTTCTTGCAATGAGCAATATTGAAAATGCAGAAATTGTGGTAGGTGATAAAGTGTTGTACAAAGCATTTAGTGGAAACGAAACTAAATTTGAAGGTGAAAATTATCTTTTAATTCAGTATGCTGAAATTTTAGCAAAGATTGTTGAAACTGATGAAATTTAATAAATTATGAAGGGGATTTTTCCCCTTCTTTTGAAATTATAAAAGATATATTATGAAAGAAAAACTGCAATATTTCCCAATAACATCCTATGCAATTGTTATGGGGCTTTCGGGGCTAGCCATAGTGTTTAGCAAATTTTATCATATGCAGTGGATGCCAAAAGTTTTCTATGATGTATTGCTGTTTTTCACTTTTGCTTTGTTTTTAACCATTACCTTTTTATATGGATTAAAAGCAATCAGGCATTTTGAAGAAGTAAAAGCCGATTTCAATCATCGAATCCGTATAAATTTCTTCTCGGCAATCTCTATTTCAATTTTATTACTATCAATAGCATTTATGGCTTATTGGCCATTTCTTTCAATGGTTATGTGGTGGGTTGGAACTATTCTTCACGCCGTATTTATGTTCTATACTATAAGTTATTGGATTCGCCATAATTTTGAAATTCAATCAATGAATCCTGCCTGGTTTATTCCTGTTGTTGGAAACATACTTGTGCCTGTTGCCGGAGTTGAATATATGCCAAAGGCATTTTCTTTCTTTTTCTTTGCTGTTGGTTTTTTCTTTTGGATAATCCTATTTGCAATATTTTTAAATCGTGCGATTTTTCATCATCAGCTTCCACAAAAATTTATTCCAACATTATTCATACTGATTGCCCCGCCGGCAGTTGGATTTATTGCCTATATCCGTATAGCACAAAGCTGGGATAGTTTTGCAATATTCATGTTGTTTATTGCTTATTTCTTTGTGGTATTGCTACTGTTTTTATATAAAAGTTTTAAGAAACTTCAATTTTTTATTTCGTGGTGGGCATTCACTTTCCCATTAATGGCAATTACAATAGCTTCGGTGGTAGCTTATCAAATTACCTGCCAGGCCATTTTTAAATATTTCGCTTTTATTCTTATTGTCCTGGCCATTTTTACGGTTGGATTCGTTGCATGGAAAACAATAGGAAAAATAAGAAAAGGTGAAATTTGTGTTAATGAAGATTAGATTAAAATATATTCTAAATTTTAAAATATAAACAAATGAAAATCAAGATAATTATAATGCTCATTTTTGGATTTATAGCAGGAGTAATATTCTCAGGTGTTGTAGTCAGTGTTTCATCCGGTGAGATGATGGTAAAGGAATTTGTTAGCCCTTATGATTTTGACAAAACTGTTGAAGTAATGACCGAAAGAATTAATTCTAAAGAAGGATGGCACGTAACAGGCATTATCGACCAAAATAAAGAAGTTATAGAGAATGGTGGTTATGCAATAGGTAATTTCAAAATAATAAAATATTGTCATGGCGGATATTCGGCACGCATGCTTAAAGCTGACGACCGTAAAAAAATTGGAAATATGATGCCTAAATCTTTTGCAGTTTATGAAAAATCAACTGGTGAAGTTTTTGTTTCAACCATGAATGGGGCAGTGATGGGTAAAATCTTTGGTGGCGAGATTGAAGTAATTATCGAAGAAGTATCGCTGGAAGTTGAAGATATGATGCGATTTATAAATTTGAAATATACCCTGTTTTAGTAGGTTATATTCCAAGGAGAAAAGGCGATAATGATGTAATGCATTAATGATAAAATGTTTAAATGAAGTAATGATGAAATAATATAGTGATAATCAAAAAAAATTAGAAATTATGATATGGTATGTAGTAATAGGAGTTGGTTTGTTATTAGTAGGTTATATTGCCTATAAATATATGAAGTTAAAGAAAGTTGAACCGGTTGCTCCAAGTGATAAAATCAGGATATTAAATAATAAAAACTTTAAACCCATTATAAGAAGTGGTTTGGTTTTGGTTGATTTCTGGGCTCCATGGTGTGGTCCCTGTAAAATGATTGCTCCAATTTTAAATGAAATTGCAGAAGAGCAGTCAGGAAAAATTACTATTGGAAAAGTAAATGTTGACCAGAATAAGCCACTTTCTGAAAAATATAAAATTCGTAGTATCCCGACTTTAGTTTTATATCAGGATGGAAAAGAGATAAAACGGATTACCGGAGTGAAGCCAAAGAAGGCTTTGCTTAAGGAAATTGGGATAAACTAATAATGTATTTTCCTGGTCAATGGTTTGGAAATGAATAATTCTGCGGTTTTTGTATGAATGACTTTTCTGTGTGTGATTCAGTTGCATTCCGCTGCTAAAATAAATTCTGTCCCTTATGGTTTTTTAATAAAAATCATCAGGGATGTTTTCTTTATAATAATTTTATGTAAATTTGATTAAATGCAAAATTGTGTTTAAGCCACGATGCTGGCTAAATTTTATTTTGATGGGCTGGAAGTAAAATTGTATTAATAAAGTCGTTAAGTAAAGCTACTTCATTAAAATTGTTATTATAACAAAATTATTTATATCTGGGATTTGAATCTCTCATTTCTCAAATAAATAAGGTAATAAGGTGCTAGTCCGAGGTTAGACATTTTTTACTAAGGTTAATGGTCTAAAAATAAGGTTTTTATTGACATAAAAGATATTATTGTATTATTATTACATAATTTTAAAAAAACCTTATTTTTTTTATAAAAAGAAAAACCTTAGTAAAAAGCATAGCACCCTCCTCATACAACCTTATTAACCTTATTGGAAAAAGAAATTACTATTAGACAAATTAACGAATCTATATTCACTAGCCCATCAAAATAAAATTTAGCCACGATGCTGGTTTAAGCTCTATTAATTGAATTTATTAACTAACATTACAAAATGCCAGATTCAAGAAAATGAAAGCATTATTAATTATAGATATTCAAATCGGATTGACTTCAGGAAAGAAATTATTTAATGAAATTTCTTTTATTGACACAGTTAACTCAGCTATTCAAAAAATACGTGATTCAGGAAATATTGTAGTTTTCGTTCAGCATAGTAATAAACTATTGGTTAATGGAGAAAAAGCCTGGGAAATAGATAATCGTCTTGATAAAAATGAAAACGACATTTATCTGCAAAAACAGCATGGAAATGCTTTTCAGAATACAGATTTAAAGTCAATATTGGAAGCTAAAAAAGTTGATGAAATTGTTGTTTGTGGATTAGTGAGTCATGGATGTGTTCGGGCAACTTGCCTTGGTGGTCTTGACAATGGATTTTCAAGCCTCTTACTTAAGAACGGACACACAAACTGGAATAAAGATGCAGAAATAAAAATATTGAAAACAGAAACGGAATTAGTGAAAAAAGGAGTGATGGTAATAGATGCAGCTAATATATAAATTTCCAAGAATATGATTATCCCTATTTTAATATTTGTTGTTATTATCATAATTGTTGGAATATTTTATGTCATTAAAACTAACAATCCAAAAGCAAGAAAAACAATCCTTTATGTTATAATTTCAATTGCTTTATTAGTACTAATAGCATTTATGTTCATCATGATTCAATTTGCCAGAGGTTGGGGAGTATAAAACATTTCTTTTGTAAATAAAATATTGTTAAAATCTTCTTAATAACAGAGAGCTTATCGGCTCTGTTTTTTTTGGTTCTAAATACTATTTCTTTTATGTTTGTCCTTTCATTTCAAAAAGAAAATTTATGCCAAGTTTTGTAATAACTGATAAATGTGATGGATGTAAGGCACAGGATAAAACCGCTTGTCAATATATTTGTCCTAACGACCTTATGGTTCTAAATAAAGAAACAAATAAGGCTTATAACCGTGCTCCCGACATGTGTTGGGAATGTTATAATTGTGTGAAGATTTGTCCGACTCAGGCAATTGAAGTCAGGGGTTATGCCGATTTTATGCCTATGGGCGGATATGTTCAGCCTTTGCGTTCAACTGATGCAATAATGTGGTCAGTAAGATTCAGAAACGGACAAATTAAAAGATTCAAATTTCCAATCCGAACAATACCTGAAGGAACAGCAGTTCCTGATGCAGGTTTTGCCACCGGAACTGATGATATTAAAAGTCCGCTGCTTCGTACAGAACCGGAGTCATGTGGAACAGAGGAACTGGATAAAATTTAAATGCGATAATGAGACAATGAGATAATGATGTAATAATTATTTTATCATTTTATCATTTTATCATTTCATCATTCAATCATTAATATAATAAACTACAAAAAAAATGAACGATTACAAAATAGAAGTAGTAAATACAGATTTCCTGATCCTTGGTGGTGGAATGTCAGCTTGTGGTGCTGCATTTGAAGCTGCTCACTGGGCAAAGAAACACAATTTAAAAGTAACACTTGTCGATAAAGCATCAATGGATCGTTCAGGTGCTGTTGCAATGGGATTATCGGCAATAAATTTATATGTTGGATTAAAAGACAAAGACAACACCATTAAAGATTATGTGAATTATGTAAAAAATGATTTGATGGGAATTGCTCGTCAGGATTTGGTTGCAAATATTGCACGACATGTTGATTCATCGGTTCATTTGTTTGAGAAATGGGGTTTGCCAATCTGGAAAGATGATGATGGAAAATATGTTCACGAAGGTCGTTGGCAAATTATGATTCACGGCGAATCCTACAAAACGATTGTTGCCGAAGCTGCAAAAAAGGCTTTGGATGAATTAGGTGAAAACGGTGAGTATTACGAAAGAGTTTTTATCACAAATCCAATTATGGATGGTGACCGTTGTATTGGTGCTGTTGGTTTTTCGGTTCGCGAAAAGAAGATTTATA
This sequence comes from Saprospiraceae bacterium, assembly GCA_021739805.1. The sequence goes on from JAIPBB010000112.1 coordinate 13,316, forward strand.
TTTTTAAAGCAAAAGCAGTTCTTGCCGCTATGGGTGGAGCTGTTCATGTTTTTAAACCAAAATCGGTTGGTGAAGGATTGGGGCGTTCATGGTATCCACCTTTCAATTCCGGTGCAAGTGCTTATTTCACTATTAAAGCCGGTGCTGAAATGACTTGCCAGGAAGTGAGATTTGTCCCTGTAAGATTTAAGGATGCTTATGGTCCGGTTGGGGCTTGGTTTTTACTGTTTCAGGCAAAAGCTACTAATGCCGATGGTGATGATTATATGGAAACCAGAAAAGAAGTTCTTCAAAAATATGCTCCTTATGGCTTGAGTAAACCTGTTCCTGCAAATCTTAGAAATTATCTTATGATGCTGGAAGTGGAAGCCGGCAAAGCTCCGATACTTATGAGAACTGACGAAGCTATCCAAAGAATCGCCAACGAAAGCGATGATGAAAAAGCAAATAAAAGAAAACTAAAAGAACTTGAAAAAGAAGCATGGGAAGATTTTCTTGATATGACTATCAGCCAGGCATTATTATGGGCTTCAACAGATACTTTCCCTGAAGAAAAACCTTCGGAGATTGCAGCTTGTGAACCTTATTTCATTAGTTCTCATTCGGGTGCTTCGGGTGCATGGGTTAGTGGACCTGAAGATATGTCGCCTGAAGGATACAAATGGGGATATCCTAATATGACAACAGTAAAAGGTTTGTTTGCAGCAGGAGATGCCTCAGGTGCTTCCAGTCATAAATTTTCATCAGGTTCATTCACCGAAGGTCGAATTGCAGGGAAAGCTGCAATATCTTTCTGTATTGATAATCCTGAAATGCCTGAAGTGAGTGACGAAAGAATTGAAGAATTCAAAAAAGAAATCTTAAAACCTTTAGAATTATTTCAAGAGCATAAAGGATACTCTAACGACCCGGATATTAATCCAAACTTTATAAAACCAAAGATGTTTATGTTCCGCTTGCAGAAAATAATGGATGAGTATGCTGGTGGCGTTTCTGTAAATTTCAAAACATCTAAAGCATTGATGGAAAAGGGGATGGAGTTTTTGCAATATATGAAGGAAGACTCAACAAAACTGGCTGCAGAAGATGAACATGAACTTATGCGTTGCTGGGAAAATATTCATAGATTGGCACAAGCAGAATCACATATCAGAACAATGTTGTTCAGAGAAGAAACACGATGGCCGGGATATTATTTCAGAACAGATTTTCCTGATATGAAAGCAGATTGGGAGAGTTTTGCAAATTGTCGTTGGAATCCCGAAACGGATGAATGGGAAATGATGAAGAAGGATGTGATTGATTTGGTTTAATGATAAATTAGGAATTAGAAAATGAATGGTTAAATTGTTCAATTGTTAAATTGTTAAATTGTTGCAAAACTTATATGACCTTTTATGACTTTTATGGTTAAATTTTTGGAAATTATTTGTCATTTGACCTTTGGATATTATTTGACTTTTGTTTTTTTAATTTTGGTGCTTCGATAACAATAGAATAATAAAGATAAATTTATGACTCAAAAAACTATATTAGTAATCGGCGGCGGCATTAGCGGAATAACTACTGCTGTTGAAGCTGCTGAGGTTGGTCATAAAGTGATTTTGGTGG
>JAIPBB010000113.1 GCA_021739805.1 Saprospiraceae bacterium
ACTGACATAATAACAAGAGATGGAAATTGTATAATCAAGCAAGATTGGTTTGCTCGACTTTATGAAACTGAATTAAAAAACATAAACAAAAAAATAAAAGACTTCCAAAAAGAACTGGAAGATCCAAAATCTGATATTTCTGAATCGAGAAAAAGAGATTACAAAATATATCAATCATGTTTACATACAGCATTTTATAATGATCTTCAAAATAATAGAGAACCGAAAATAACAGACGATGAGTTGTCCATTTTATTGACTTTATCTAACAAATTAGAACTTTCGCAAGAAGAAATAAAACTAATTAACTACTTGATTCTTCCAGCCAAAAAAATGGAAATTGACTGTATAATTAACGACTTAAAAAATCTTGGTATAATTTTCTATTCTAAAAAATTGAGTACAATTTATGTTGCTGACGAAATGGTCAGAGTTCTAAGAAAAATTCGAGAAAAAGAAATTGCGGATAAGTTTTTTAGACGAATTCTAAAATTATTCAGAGAGCCACAAATCAACTTAATTTGTAAAAAATATAATATTGACCGGAAATTAATTCTCAATCAAAAAATTAAAGAAATTATTAAAGCCGGAATATCCTTCAAAGGTGTTTTAACAAATGATGTTTACAAAATTGACGCATCTCTTTCAGATAAAAAGAATTTCCTAAATGATCTTTGGAGTAATGGATTAAAAATATCATCACCTCTTAAAGGAACAACTACAGAAGATAAAATAGAAAATATCATTGCATATTTTGAAGCTATAGAAAGAGATGATAAAGTTAGCATATCAATTGATGGGTATGAAAAATTATTAATGGATCTTAGTGAAACATTACCAAATTTAAATAATCAAATTAAATCTGAGTTTGAGATTCAAGATGAAAATGTTTTTAATAGTAGTCTCCTACTTGATTACAATATTAAGCCAAGAGATATTATAGATATTATTAATACTGAGGATTTAGAAGCTTTTTGCAAAGTTAGAAATATTAAAACAAGAGGAGATATTACTGATAATATACTTGACACCTATAAAGACTCTGAAAATCTATATCTTGAAAATTATGTTAATATTGGGTTTAGAGATTTAAATACTCTTAAAGAAAATGGAATTAATATCAAAGAAATTGATTTAGGGTTAAAATTTGAAGAATTAACAAAATTCATATTTGATCAATTAGGATTCAATGTTGATGAAAAACTTAAAAAGGAATTAAATACTAAAAAGGATAAGATTGATATTCTGCTCAATTTAGGTGACAAAAATTTGATTTTAATTGAATGCAAAACGGTAAAAGAAAGTGGTTATAATAAATTTAGTTCAGTTTCAAGGCAAATGAAAGCATATACTGGTCTTGCAAAATCCAATGATTACAATATCATTAAATCTTTATTAATAGCTCCAGATTTTAGTGATGATTTTATTAATGAAACTGAACTTGAATATGATTTAAATTTGTCTTTAATTACTGCATCTTCGCTTCTTAAAATACTTGATGGATTTAAAAAATCAAAAAAACACAAACAATTTCCTTACAAACTATTAATGAGAGATGTTTTAATTCAAGAGGATAGAATTATAAAAGCTATTGGAAATTAGAAACAGTATGGTTAGGATCTATTGGAGTCTTAATTTAAAAAACTTATTCTTTTAATATAAGAATAAATAATTTTAGTTGCTATTATAGCATTCATTGTAAATTGTTGACAAATATTGTTTAGACTTTTCAGCTTCGGCAATTGTTACCTTGTAAGTTGTATATCTTGAATATCTTGACCTATCATCTAACCATTTATATTTATGTGCAATAATTGGAAATTTATCATATACTAATCTTTCTCTTGCAGCATGTCTTCCATTCATTTGATATGCATTTTTAACTTCACTTATGTTTTTGCAATATTTAGAATTAATATCACATGGCAGTATAGAGTCTTCAACAAAATGAATTGCAGCATAAAAAGCCGTGGTAATTACCCAATCATAATACTTTTTACCTGCTAATATTTCGTCCGAAAATTTTCTGTTTCTTTCTCCGTGTGTTTTTTTATTACTCATTAATATTCTTCAGTATAGCCAAAACCATCTTCAAGCAATAACTTTTTATTAAGGTTATTATTTCCAATTATACCTATATCTAATTGCTCATTAAATAGTTTTAAAAATATATTTCTATTTTCATGTATTTTTGTATAAGCCTTATCAACAAAATCATCATTTATTAATATATCATCCGGAACAGATAAAATTACACTTGGACGATTTGGTTGTAAATTAATGTGTAATGAAATGGAATTATAACCTTCTTCTTTAAGATATGAAATTACATTTTGAGAAAGTATATATATTTGATTCGCCTTTTGAGTAAACTTTTCAATTTCATTAGCGATAATCCTTTCTATAAATTCTTTTTGTCCTGACTTCTCTCCATCCGAGAATCCCTGACTATAAGCCTCGGCAACTACATTAACAGGGTAGTAACCTTCTGAACTTTTAGACTTAACATGATCTTTGCAATTATCTAAATATTTATAGAATGATTCTGAACCTCGTGATAATACTTTTGCTTCCATCTTTTTTGATTAAACAGTTCGCAAATATAACGGTTTTTGTGTAAATGCAAATATAATAACAATATTAGCAAATATAAAAATAAAAAAAACTTTTCTCAACATTTATCTGTTTATTATTTTGATACAAATAAGTATAGTTATTTTTTCCTAAATTTACCCTCCCAAAAACCAAATCAATGAACAATATTTTCAAATTTGATTTAAGTGTTAAAGACTATAAAACCAGATTCTTATTTCTGTTTGGATTCTTTATTATTCTGTTTTTTATAATGCAGAATATAAATGACAGATTTTGGTTAAACGATTTTAAAGTTTATTATTCATCTACAAAGGCATTTCTTAGTGGTGAGCAGATTTATGGAGTGTCCCATGGTTTAAGTTCAGGTTTTTTCAAATACTCTCCTTTTTCATTGATATTGTATGTTCCATTAGCAATTTTACCTTTTGGAGTGGCAAAAATTATATTCTTTTTCTTAACTGCTTTCTTTGCTGCTACAACGATTTTAATTTCAGAATCACTCTTTAAAGAATACTTTGAGAATTCAGTTTTAAAAAATGGTTGGATATTGTTTACTGTTTTCATTGTAATTGCAACTCATCTTTATCGTGAACTGCATTTGGGAAATGTTAACCTTCTTTTGCTTTTGTTTTCATTAGTCTGCCTAAGTTTTTTACTAAAAGAAAAAAATATCTCTGCCGGATTAATGTATGCTTTGATTGTTTTGCTTAAGCCACATTTTTTGGTTCTGCTGCCATTACTAATTCTTAGAAAGAAATTCAAAACTACAATCACTTTTATTGCATCACTTTTTATTGGCTTTTTGTTTCCGGTTTTGTTTGTTGGTTTTAGCGGTAATACTTCATTGCACCAGGCTTGGCTCTCAACCATGAAAACTCATAATGTCAATTTGATTGAAAGTCAGGAGACAATATATTCATGGATTTATAAAATCATTAACCCAATTTTAAATATTAGTTCAACAAACGTTTTTATGATTGTGGTTTTGCTAATTGTAGGAGCTTTGATTCTTTGGTTGGTATTATCAAATTTTAAAAATGAGAAAAAGGATATTTACAAACAAAAAGACCTGAGTTTCACTTTTGAATTTGTTTTACTTATTGCACTTATCCCAAATATCACTCACACTGATTCAGAGCACTTTCTTTTATCTTTACCACTAATATTTGTTGTAATACAGCAAGCGTTTTACTCTAAACCCAAGAATTATTTGGTTTTGATTTTATCAATAATTGCATTTTTGCTCTATGGAGGAAATTTTTATGATTTGCTTGGAAAAGACTTATCATTGTGGGTAACAAAAACAGGATTTTTAGGCTTGGGGAATGTGATAATAATTCTGATTAGCATTTATATTTTTAAAAGGAATTTGAATGTTCGGTTGGATGATTAAGTCATTGATGGTCATTAAGTAGTCATTAAGTGGTCATTAGGTTGTCATTAAGTTGTCATTCAATTGCTAATATTACAATTAAATGACGCAAAGCAAATGACGGCGGAGCCTAATGTCAGCGAAGCGAATTACATCCGACAACTAAGGGATAAATGACCAAAAGTACTATAGAGATTTAAATCAATAAAGAAAATATGGACGCAAACGAAGCAATTTTTACAAGAAGAAGCATAAGAAAATACACCAGTCAAACAATTTCTGATGAATTGGTTAAGCTGTTAATTGAAGCAGGAATGTTCGCACCTTCAGCACGGAATCTTCAACCCTGGCATTTTCTTGTTGTCAGAGACAGAAAGACACTTGATGAATTAGCCGAAATTCAACCTAATGGAAAAATGTTAAAACATGCACCTTTAGCAATTCTAATTTGTGGCGATATAAGCATTGAGACTATGGAAAGTTATCTGATTCAAAATTGTACGGCAGCATTACAAAACATCTTGCTTTCGGCTCACGCTAATGGGCTTGGAGCTGTTTGGACCGGAGTTCATCCAAAAGAAGATAGAATAAAAGGAATTATAGATTTATTCAATCTTCCTGAGAAGATTGTTCCAATTGCACTTTTGTCAATTGGTTATCCTGCTGAAACAGTTAAAAAACCGGAAAGGTTTAATGAAGATAAAGTGCATTATGAAAGATGGTAAATTCACCACAGTTCTAATACAAATTTCTATTGTAATTAAGTAGTCATTCAGTAGTCATTCAGTGGTCATTCGAAGCGTCATTGCGAGGGAGGAACGACTGAAGCAATCCCTTGTAGTATAGTTCGGTGATAAATCAAACAGATTGCTTCGCTTCGCTCGCAATGACGCCCAAAGGGCAAATGACGTCCGAAGGACAAATGACATGCGAAGCATAAATGACACGAAGTAAATGACACGAAGTAAATGACAACTTTATGGTATTTACTTTGCAAACACCTTCTTCAGTATATCTGTAACTCTGGCAACAGGGTCTGTTCGGATTTTCTTTTCTTCTTCAGCTATTTTGAAAAACAATCCGTCCATTGCTTTTTCAGTTACATATTTTGTGAGATCGGTTTCAACTTTAGTTACAAATGGAATTTTATTGTAAATGCCGGTTATATCATCCCAGTATTTTGTTACGGCAACCTGGTCGAGAGTTTGTTGTACTTTTGGTTGAAACAATTTAAACAACTCTGCACTTGTTTTATCCTTGAAATAGTTGGTTGCTGCATTGTCAGGTCCTTGCAAAATTTGCTTAGCATCAGCAAAACTCATTGATTTAACTGCATTAGCAAAAATTGGAGTTGCTTGTTTAACTGCTTCACTTGCTCCTTTGTTCATATTCACAACAAATTCATCAACTTTATTACCCATACCTATTTGACGAAGCTTTTCTTCAACTTTCTGAGCTTCGGGTGGGAAAGGAATTTTTAAAACAGGATTATTAAGAAAACCGCCCTCTTGACTTAAATTGCCAACTGCATTCTTGGTTCCTACATTAAGAGCGTCTTTTAAACCTGCAACAATTTCGCTATTAGTAAGTGGTGCCGGACCTTGAGGAGCCATACCAATTATGGATTCCAAAACATCACATGATGATAATGTGAAAATTATTGCAATTAGAACTAGATTAAATTTTTTCATGTCTTTTTATTTAATTGTTTATTAATAAATGATTTAATTTCTGTGTAACAAATTATTTTTATAAAAGTATAATTATTCAAAAAAACTGATTTTGAAAATTTGAATTAGCAAGATAAGTATTAAATTTGCTTCTGCAAAATTTTAAACGCAAAAATAATAATAATCATGACTGAAGAATCGGAACTTTGCCTTGAGATGGCAGAAGAAGGTATGCAAAATTGCATTATTTACCTTGAAAAAGAGCTTCAAAAAATTCGAGCCGGTAAAGCAAGCCCTGCGATGCTTGATAGCATAAAAGTTGATAATTATGGCGTTATGGCTCCAATTAATCAGGTTGCTAACATAAACACTCCTGATGCACGACTGATTATTGTTCAACCCTGGGATAAAAGCATGCTTGAGAAAATCGAAAGAGCCATTATAAATGGAAATCTTGGTTTTAATCCAATGAATGATGGGGTTGTTATCAGAATTAGCGTTCCACCATTAACAGAAGAAAGAAGAATTGATCTTGTTAAAAAGGCAAAAGCTGAAGGAGAAAGTGGAAAAGTTGCAGTTAGAAATATTAGAAGAACTGCAAATGATGAGGCTAAAAGCCTTGAAAAAGATGGTGTTCCGGAAGATGAAGTAAAACGCTTAATTGAAAAAATTCAAGAACTCACAAATAAATTCACTGATGCAATCGATAAGCTTCTGGAAAAGAAGGAAAAAGATATTATGACGGTTTAAATAAAAAAAGTCATTCGCTTCGCGTCATTCAGTAGTCATTCTCTTCGCGTCATTCAGTAGTCATTCGCTTCGCTGTCATTTAATTGTTATTCAAATATTATCTCATTATAGCATTACATCATTATATCATTATTTATTCAGTACAATTCTGACAAATATCAATTTCCTTGCGGGATTTTAAAATTTTATTCCGAAATGATTTATAATCCTGGTTTTTCCAAATATCAATTAACTTTTCTTTTTGCAAATCACCAAACTGATATTTTGCATCCTTATCAAAACAACAAGGAACGACTTTTCCATCCCAGCTTATAACGCAGGAAGTCCACATTCTCAAACATTTGTTTGGCATTTTTCCTTTTATTACGAATTTTCCATTTTCTTCAATATAGCGGGAGTATTTTTTGTTTGCAGGTATTAAATCAGCATTTTGAGAAGGCTCATAAATTTGAGCTGACTTTATTTCAACTTTATTTACACCCAAATCCTTTGAAAGTTTTTTAATATCTTCAATTTGATGCTCATTATGTTTGAAAACTATAAACTGAATAACGATATACGGAAAAGAAGATTTCAATTCTTTTTTTTGTAAAACAAGGTTTTTTATTCCTTCTAAAACTTTATTTAATTCTCCGCCTTTTCTGTATTTTTCATAGGTTTCCTGATTGGTGCCATCAACTGAGATTATCATTTTATCTAAACCCGATTCAATAATCTTTCTTGAGTTTTCAATATCTAAAAAGTGAGCATTAGTAGATGTTGTAGTGTAAATGTTTTTGCTTTTTGCATATTTCACAAAATCAAAGAATTTGTCATTAAGCAAAGGTTCGCCCTGAAAATAAATAATTAGGTAAAATAGTTTTTTATAGAGTTGGTCGATTGTTGTTTTAAAAAGCTCAAAATCCATTTTGCCGGTTGGACGGGTGAATTGCTTTAATCCTGAAGGGCATTGAGTACAACCCAAATTGCATGAAGTTGTTGGTTCGATTGAAATGGAATAAGGCATTCCTTTATGGAATGATTTTTTTATAATAATTGAAAAATAATAACTGAAAAACAATTTTAGCAAATTGAATATTCGCTTAAATGTAAGTTTAGAAAGAAGATTTAAATTGTCTTTCATTATTAATTATAGAGCTTGTTTGATAGTTTTGGACTAAACGACATAAATTTTTTCATGCAAATTTACACAAACGTATGAATAAAATTTATACAGAGTTACGAGATGAATTTTATTTGCACTATGGATATAATTTTTTATTTTTGCTTATTAACTAATTTAGAATGATAAAAACTATAGAAATAAAAAATTTTAAATCTATTGATAAGCTGAAATTGGAAATTGATAGATTTAATATTTTGATTGGTGAAAATGGTTGCGGTAAAAGTAATATTTTAGAAGCAATTGCATTTGGTGCTGCTGCAAGTGCAAATCAGCTAAAAAGTGAGTTTCTGACTTCAAGAGGTGTAAGGACATCAAAACCAGAGTTAATGAGAGCAGGGTTTTCAAAAGCAAATACTAAAAAAGAAATTCATATTAATTTTAAAATACAAAAATCAGTAGATGCCCTTATTAACAACGTTATGAATGGGGAGAGCCCCAAAGATATTATTTTGCATGGATTTAAGAATATTGAATATAAACTTCAAAATGATAATGAGCCATACTCTGACTGGTATGATGTTGAAAAAGTTGAAATGACTGAAAATATTCCTAGGATTTTATTGGATTTATTTTCTGGGAAAATGATTGCTGAACTTGATGAAAAAGAAAAAATTATAGAAATAAGAAAAATTCTTTATGAATTAATTGACAAAATACCAGGTGATGATATTCAAGAAATTTTAAGAAGCAAAGGGACCAAATTAATTTTAGAAGAGCAATATATTAAAGATAAATACGATGCTTCACTGTCAGATTTTACAATTTATTCACCAGAAAATAATTTTTTAAGAAAGTTTGAAGACGAAGAAAAAACACAACCATTAGGAACCAAAGGCGAAGGATTGTTTAAGCTTATAAAAGTTTTTTCAGAAGAGAAAAATAGAACTTCAATAAAAGAGATAAAACAATATTTGAAAATTATTGATTGGTTTGAAGATTTTGAAATAACAAAAAAAGCCTTTGGTGGTGAGAAAAACATTAATCTAAAAGACAGATTTATTGATGAGCAATTATTCATCCAACAGCATAATGCAAATGAAGGATTTTTATTTTTGCTCTTTTATTTGAGTTTATTCATTAGCAAAAATACTCCTTCCTTTTTTGCTGTTGATAACATAGAAGCCTCCTTTAATCCGAAACTTTGTTCAGAGGTAATAAAAATTTTAAATGAATTATCAAAAAAATATAATAAGCAAGTAATACTCACAACTCATAATCCATTTATTTTAGATGGATTAGACTTAAATGATAATGAGCAAAGATTGTTTACAATCAAAAGAAATGTAAATGGTGAAACACTAGCGAAACGAATTTTACCCAATAAATCAAAAATTAAGTTATCAGAAGCCTGGATGTCAGGTTTTATTGGAGGACTCCCTAAAAATTTTTAAAAATGTCTATTGGTATTATATCTGAAGGAATAACTGACCAGGTTGTTATTACAAATCTCATCTATGGGTATTTTAATAATACTGATATTAATGTTGAACCCTTACAACCAAAAGATAAAGAGCCTTTTGGGTGGACAAAAGTTTTTAAGTATTGTGGAACTAATGACTTTAAGGAAGCTTTTATTTGGTATGATTATGTTATTATTCAGATTGATACTGACACGCATGCAGATTGGGAATATAGTAATATTCCACTTGTATCTTCAAGAGATGAGAAAACAATAAAGAATCAAATTGATAGAGTAGTTGAAATTTTTGTTGAAATAATTGGAGAAGACTTTTACAAAGAAAATAATGATAAAATAATATTTGCTATATCTGTCGAAACTATTGAATGTTGGATTTTGCCTTTTTATACAAATCGAAAAGCACATGCGGGGAAAATAGGAAATTGCTTGCAAACTCTTAATCGAGAATATATTAATCCAAAATTTGGATTTACTATCGACCCTAAAAGGAAAGCCTATGATAATAGCAGATATTATGAGATTGTAACTGCTCCAATGAAAAATAATCGTGAATTAAAAAAGAATCAATCCTTAAATCCAAGTTTGAAGATATTTGTTAATAATCTTCAGAAAATAAAGAAATAATTTACTTTAATCCATCCTTAAACTCCTTAGGCGACACTCCTGTAAATTCTTTAAAAACCCTGTTAAATGTTGATTTGGAATTAAAACCACAATCGAAAGCAATTGCAAGCAAAGTGAAAAATCGTTGATCGTCTTCTTGTAGCTTTTTCTTTACTTCTTCAACTCTGTAAGAATTGATTAATTGATAGAAATTTGTATTCATTTCGTGATTTAGAATTGAAGACAGCTCTGTTGTGTCCATCGATAAATGGTAAGCCAGTTTATCAATTGTCAACTCGTTATCTAGATGGATTTTATCTTGCTTAAAAGCATTTTCAATTAGTATTTGTTTATCAGGATTTTCGCTGATAATGACTTTCTTTTTGAGTTTTTGGGCTTGGTTGTTTTGTTCTTTAAATTGTTTGGTGATGCTTAAATATCCAATTAAAAACATTCCAATAGCCATTATTAAGTCGAACCATAGTTTAGTTCCTAAATTGAAATTAAAGTCCACAACATTAAAAAGAAAAATTATTATAGGTAAAATAACGATTAAAATAACTGCAAAGCTTAGTAGTAAAGACGAAATATATAATGATGAATCATCAAAGAAGCGACCACTAAATTGTCTTTTTTTATAAACCCTTATTAATAAAGTAAGAAGTGTATAAAATACATAGATGAGAATTAATGCATAGCTTATTAATAGAATTGGTGCAAAGCTAAATGCTTCATTAAACAACCAAGTAAGAGCATTAAAAAAAGCAACAATTAATGGTAATATAAATAGATGACTCTTAAAAGGACTTTTTATAGAGATTGTCAATTGCAGAATAAATAAAGAAATAAAAGAGGTGATTATAAAAATAAAACTAATATTCAAGATGTCTGACAGTAGAAATCCATATCCTTCAGGAAGAATCAAAACAGTTAACTGAATCAAAGCACACATTATCATTATAATGCTAAGAGAATATTTTTCGATAGTTTTTAATCTGCTTGAAAGAAGCAAAGAAGACCAAAGCAAAGCCTGAAGTACGATTAATATATTTATTGTTTCCATGGCTTATCCTTTTTTGATTTGTTGAAGAAAAGATTTTAGCTCTTCAGATTTTTGAGTTCCTATAAGGATTTTTTGTCCGTTTTTTAACTCTAATTGCAAACCGATTTTTCCACTGACATTAAAAGCTTTTCCGTGTTTTTTGTTGAAAACAGTACGGTAGCCATATCCACCATATTCTTTCATCGGACGATAAATCCTAATATAGCATTTATCAATTTCTTCCCAACTAATTTTTCTGAATTTTGTGTGAAAAGGTTTGTACCTGTATGAAATTCCTGTTTCATCAATTTCAGTTATTAAAATTGTTGTTTTTAATAAAATGAATAGGGCAATAGGAACTAAATAAAATCCAATCATAAATAATATGCTTGGTGAATCATCACCTAAATGAAAAACATAGCGTTGAATCAGGTCGGCTGTTGGGAGTAAAAAGAAAAGGATAACTACATAATAAATCCATTTTTGTTTTTGGTCTTGAACTTCGGTAAATTTTAGTGTTTTCATAATTTCAAATTTAAGAATTAATAATTTTGAAACAAAAGTAGATTTTACAAGACCCTAAATCGTCCCGATAAAAAGATAGGACTAAAAAAATGGGTGCTAAAGAAATTGAGACCTGTTCAATTGCTCTCAACTGCACCGGTTCGTTCTCTATATAATTTTATCTTTCCATCCAGCTCAATCGCAACTACTGTAAAGTATTCATCCAGAATATTCTCAGGAAGTTCAATATAAATTATTCCCGGATATTTATTCCATGAAACTTTACAAAACATTGTACTATTTAGCTCGCTTCCATTAGCTATCACTGAAATTTTATTGATTTTATTTGATATTCCTTTAATAGAAATTTTACCGTCTTTTGGTTTATCTCTAACGAACAAATATAAAATTGTGCTGTCTTTTGATAAAGTGCTTGGACCATAAAAATGGTCATAAGGAATTCCCTTTTCAGTGCTGTAGATTGCTTCACCATGTTTTGAAGTCCATTTCCCTAATTCTTTTAAAATATTGACCTGCTCAGCCGGAATTGTACCATCCGCTTTTGGACCAATATCAAGCAAAAGATTCCCACCTTTACTAATACAGTCAACAAAAATATCAATTACCTGCTGAGGTGATTTATAAAATGTATCCTTTGGTTGATATCCCCATGAAGTATTCATTGTCATGCATAACTCCCAATACTCCCAGTTAGGCCTAACAACCGGAATACCAATTTCAGGAGTTTTATAATCACCATTTCCTTGTAGTCTTGAGTTGAAAATCACATTTGGACTATTTTCAGTTAAAATCGATTTTGTTTTTTCGATTTCCCATTCTTTTGCATTATGCTCCCAATCACCATCAAACCACCAGAGGTCAGGATTATAAATGTCTCTTAATTCTTTCAATTGACCTTGATAATAATTTAAAAATTTATTCCACCTTTCAGGCTCATCAGCTATTTTGTACCTTTTAACTTTTCGTGTAAAATCAGTATAATCACTATATGACCAATCAGGAAGTGAATAATACAAACCAACTTTAAGATTGTTTTTTCTCAATGCAGTAATAAAAGGTGATAAAACATCTTTTTTTGCAGCAGAATTTATCGAATTTAAACTTCCGAATTTTGTATCCCAAAGAGCAAATCCATCATGATGCTTTGATGTTATAACAGAATATTTTGCCCCACTTTCTTTTATCAGTTTAGCCCAATATTCGGGATTGTAATTTTTAGCTGTAAAGCCATCAGTTTGTTTTAGATAGTCTTTGTGTGAAATATGACCATTATAAAAAGACCATGATTCACTTACTCCGTTTACAGCATAAATTCCCCAATGAATAAAAATGCCAAGCTTTGCATCTTTAAACCATTGCATTTTATTATGATACACTATTGAATCAGTTTCATTAAAATTTTGAGATTGGACTAAAAATGGAATTATTAGTAGGAAAAACAATATTTTTTTCATTTTAAATTATTTTAGTATGAATTCTAATCAACTTATCCAACATTCAAATTTCTTCACTAAAACCCAGTAATTATTTCCCATATTCTTATATAAATAAATACAACTGGATTCGCAAGTCATGCCACAAAGGAAGTTTTTCTGAATCAGCACATAAGCTTCACCCCTTGTAAATAATGGGACAGTATAATTATAGAATTGATAATTTTTTAATTTCTCCGTTTTCTTAGCATTTTCAAAATCATTTTTCCATTTAACAACAATTCCTTTTGTTGAAACTGTGGATATAGTCCTGTAAAAGTGATTTTCAATATATTCAAAATCTTTATCCGAAAAATACTCCTTGCATTGTTCATAAAAATGAACGTGAACGATTTGCTTAATATAGGCAGAGTCAAGAGTAAAAATTGGTGTTCCAAACCAATCGGCTATTCTTGAATTAATTTGTTTGACCTTTTTCTTATCATCGTCGTTTCTTGGAGAATTGCTAATTTCCCAATTCATAAATTTATAAACATCGCTATCATTAACAAAAGGAGAATAAGATTGTGAATTTGCATGAAATGAAATCAGTATTAAAAAAAGCATCAGGATTCTATTCATTTTCTTGAATTATTTATTTATGGAAATCTTTATTAAACAATAATAGTTGTATTTAGCTAATCCCATATTCTGTCAATAGCTTATTTTAGCAAGTGTAAAATTAAATTATTTAAGCTTGTAATCAAAGATGCAAATAAATGGAATAAAATTTAAATGACCTTAGAAAAGCATTGTAATAAAAAAAGAAACGGAAGAATAACAAATCCATAAAGACTAAAAATATTGGATAAATCTAGTGCCAAAACAACAACTAATAACCAAAATACTAGAAGTTTCATTTTGATTAAATGATTTTTGGGGAAAAGTCGCAGTCAACAATATTAATTTTGAATTAAACAAGATGGAAATAGATTCAATTTTATCTTACATTATTAATCCACAATCTAAAATACTGAAATCCTTTTTTATATCAAAAATCATTATTACATTTGTTTGAATATTTAATTGAATTACAAATTGATATAATAATGAAAAAATTAGAAATCATCTTTTCCCTATTATTAGTTATTTTAATAATAAGCTGCAATAATTCTACTGAGCAAGAGAATATTGATTATTTAAAGCTTAAAGCATCAATGCAAGTTTTGCATTGTGGAAATATGACATATGATACAGTGAAATTAGCAGTAGAGCAATTTGCGAAAATTGATGAATCAAAAATTTCTAATGGATTAATTGAATATTATTATGATTATGGACGAGCTTTACATTTTTTCGGTATAATGTCAGGCTCAGATACTTCAATATTGATTAACTCAAATAAATATTTGCTTTTAACTGCAGAAAATAGCGAAGAATTAAAAGGAGATGCATACGAAGAAATGTCATGGAATTATTTTATGATGAAAGATTGCCCTAATGCCAAAAAATATATGAAACTGGGTCATAAGTATCAGGACGAGAAATATTGGAATCAGTATTTAATAGAAATAGTAGAAAGTGCTTGTAAATAAATTAAAGCAGAAAAATGTAAATCCTTTCAAACAATAAAACAAATAGGCAAATAAACATCTAAAAAACAACTAATTAACAAAATCATGGAAGACAAGCTGAATGAAATTTTAGATTCAGATTTTACTGAAGAATTAATAAGGAGACGAAAATTACTTCCCTGGTGGATTAAAATATTTGCATGGATTTTCTTAGTTTTTGGAGCGATATCTCCATTCGGATTGATATTTGGATTTTTGGGAATGAATTTTATGCTTTCACTTTATGGAATTCAAACATATCAACCCGTATCAATAATTGGATTATTTTTAATTGGATTATTCTTGCTTAAAGGGATAACTGCATATAGTCTTTTGATGGAAAAGGATGGGGCAATTAGTCTTGCTCAAATTGATACAATAATTGGGATAGCTGTTTGTACTTTTATGATGCTCATCTACCCATTTATTAATAATCTACCCGGCTTTCATCTCACTTTTCGACTTGAATTAGTGTTATTAATACCTTTTTTAATTAAATTGGGGAAAAGAAGTTGTCAAAAGTTGAATGTTGAAAAGAAAGAATGATACAATAATATTCAAAGTCAATAATTTGTATCATTCTTTCAAAAAAAAAAAATGTTGTTAAGCAAAAGTATAATAAAAAAGAGATTTGTCCATATTTA
>JAIPBB010000114.1 GCA_021739805.1 Saprospiraceae bacterium
AGATTAAAATAATTATTAAATAATCTGTGAATCTGTGGCTTATAATTTAGTTTCCTTTGAAGTAACCAGAAAAAAACATCTCTAAAACATTAAATTTATAAATTCTTTTTTTACATTTGCATTCGATATGAATCAAAACTCATATCGTAAATATATTTAAATGAAGCCTCCAAGAAGTTCAAAAAACGATGTTTTCCTAAGATACAAATTGTGGTTATCCGCAGTTTCGGGAGAAGGTATTCTTGGAGACGGAAAATACAGATTGCTTCGAACGATTGAAGAAAAAGGATCTTTAAAAGCTGCTGCTGACTCTTTAGGAATGAGCTACAGAAAAGCATGGGGTGATATTAAAAAAGCTGAAAATCTGCTTGGCTATGATCTTACTGACAAACATCGTGGCGGTAAAGACGGAGGAAAGTCAACACTTACTGACAAAGCAAAAAATCTACTTGAAGCTTATGATGCCTTGCATAAAAAAATGGATACAGCCATTGCTGATGCATGTGTTGAATTCAATGAAAAGATAAAATAAAATTTAGTTCTTTATTTATTAAAATTAAATTTGCCAACCCAAAAACTAATATGAGAATACTGATTGGCATAGACGACACTGATAACAAAGACAGTAGAGGAACAGGATACAATTCCAGACAATTGGCTGCTGCAATTGAAGCTGAAAATCTTGGACGGGTTCATGGGATTACACGACATCAATTGTTTGTTCATCCTGACATTCCTTATACTTCGCAAAACAGTTCGGCTTGTCTTGAAGTGATGACTGAGAATTTGAGTGAGATTAAAAGTTTTTGCAGGGATTTTATGCAAAATATCGGTGCAATTGGTTCCGATGTTGGACTTTGCATAGTAGAAATTGATAAGATTTCTGAAGAGATAATTAAATGGGGAGTTGATGCAAAATCCATAGTACTAAAAATGGATGATGCAATTGAAAAAGCTGAAAGACATGAAATCTATCTCGAAGGATTAACAGGAACAAAATGTGGAATTATTGGGGCATTGGCAGCAATTGGATTAAGAGCAGGCGGAAACGATGGGAGATTTATCTGGTTAAACTCAAAGAAAAATCTTCGTGATATTGAACATGGAGTTGAAACTATTGAAGATTTGATTAATCAAACAGGAATTAATTTGGTTGAATCGATTGATAAAGAGATTATTAATCCAAAAGATAAAGTATATTTAAATGAATGGGCAAGACCTGTTCTTCAAAACAATAAATCAGTTTTGTTAGTTGAAAAAATAACAAATAATAGTAATTATGAATGGAAATGTACAGCAAAAGAGTTTGTCAAGAAGTTATCTAACTAAACTTTCGATTGCAAGCTTTTTAGAAATAATTCTCCTACTAGGAGCTGGTGTTTTAGCAATTGTGCTTCATGCGCGATTAAGAACTCCATTAAATATTCCAGGTCATCATGGCATTGAATTTATGGCAATAATTCTTGCTGCCCGACTAAGCTCAAAAATCAAATGGGCTTCCAGTATTTCTGCTTTGGGAATTGGAATTTTTCTATTGTTTCCGGTTCTCGGATTTAAAGACCCAATGATGGGTTTTAACTATATGCTACCTTGTTTTATGGTTGATTTGGCTTATAATTTTATGCAAAATAAAAAATACAGAAATTTAATTCTTGCTTTAGCTACCGGACTTGGTTATATGTTAATTCCTGTAAGCAGACTAATTGCAACTATTTCCATCGGAATTCCATATAGTTCTTTCTTTAAGCATGGATTTATTACTCCAATGCTAACTTTCTTAATTTTTGGAATTTTAGGTGGGATTTTAGGAACAGGTATTTATTTTATTGGCAAAAAATTATTTAAAAAAATATAAATCTTCAAAGCGATATATTTTATCGCTTTTTATTTGAACATCGTTATGCACAGTTTAACATATCGTTTGAAAATTAAGAGGTTAATTCCAATTTTAATGCTGATTATTATTGCCATTTTTGGCTGCGAAAAGGAGAAAACTGATTATCCTCCTCCTACTATTGAATTTATTACTGAAAGTGGATTTGTATTTAATGATACGATTCTTGAAATAGGGGAAAATTTTAAAATCGGCATTAAGGCAAGCAATCCAAATGTGAATCTGACAAATTTTATTATCCGCGTTCAGAGTGATGAACTTGAAACTTATCTTGATTCAGGGATGAATACTCCAAATCTTCATTTCGAAAGAAATATTACAAAAGGCATAAAAGAATCTGAAAAATGGATTTTTATAATTAGAGATAAAGATGGCAAATCAGCAGAAGTAAGCATAAATATAATAAAGGATTCTTCTTCGGCATTTGGAAACATTAAATATTATGCAAATATCGAAATGGGAGCTCAAAATAGTTCTGTTGGAAGTTTTTATTCTTTAACTAATGATTCTGTTTATACTTTAAGCTCTGCTTTTGCAAATCAAAACAAAATCGACCTATGTTATTATTACGATTTTATCGACACTGACGAAAACACTATAGCTTCTCCGGGGGCAAATATTGATGCTTCTGTTTATACAGGGGCAAATGCCTTAGCCAACTGGACAAGCCGTCGAACAACAAGATTTAAGGTGGCAAATATATCTGAAAATGATTTTCTTAATGCCAATAACGATAGCCTTTTAATAGTATCTTATGGTCAATCTGATGGAAACCGAAAAGCTAAAAACCTTAAAACAACTGATATTTTTTCTTTTAAAAATAATGATGGGAAAGTTGGCTTATTTAAGGTGAACACTATTACAGGAACTGATGCTGGGACAGTTAATATTTCAATAAAAATTCAGGAATAATGAAAATGAAGTTTAAAATATTTTTTCTTGTTTATATAGTATTTTTATCTCAAACTGCATTGGGGCAAAGTAGTAATGTTGATGATACTATTAATATTCCGGAATTTGTTGTTACTGCAAATCGCAGCATCAGAAATATTGATGATGTTCCCGGCAGAGTTGCAGTAATTGACGCAAAAACCATTGAAGAGCTTCCGGTTCAAAATGTAGATGAGATTTTAAGAAGTATTTCAAGCATTTATGTAAATCGCAGTTGGGGGATTTTTTCTCAAAATTCCAGCGTTACCATGCGTGGACTTGATGCAAGTGCAAGAGTTTTGGTATTGGTTGATGGTGTTCCTTTGAATAAATCTGCAGGTGGTTCTGTAAACTGGCATTTGATTTCAGTGAATAATATCGAGAGAATTGAAGTTATAAAAGGACCGGCTTCGACAATTTATGGGAATAATGCAATGGCGGGAGTTATTAATATTATTACTAAAAATCCGAAGAAACCACTTCAGGGAGAAGTTGGACTATTGGCAAGTTCTTATAATTCTTATGGTGGAAATTTTAATCTTTCAGGAACAAATATAAAAAAGAACAATGGTTTTACATGGAGTTTAAATTCATTTTATCGCCAGGGAGATGGGTATATTCTTGAAAAAGAAGAATTGCGGGATTCTACTGATGTTAATGCTTTCCTAATGGAGTATAGTATTGCCGGGAAACTTGCTTATAGTTTTAATAAAAATCACAAGCTTGAGTTTGCAGTTCAAACTTATGATGATTTAAGAGGACAAGGAAGAAAAGTTTATGAGGAATATGGTGATTATATGTCGGTGAATACTTCTAATTTGCGTTTAAGCTATGAAGGAATTTTTAATAAAACCGTTTTGAATGTTAACTCATTTTATCAAATTGAAGATGAATTCAAACAGTCAGAATCAGTAAGTGCTAACAGTGGAAAATATAAACTCAGCGACAGGGATTCCCGAAAAGATGATTATGGAGTTTGGGTTAATGCTACAACTTACATTTCCGATAAAAATATTTTAAGCTATGGAATCGACTTGAAACAAGGGAAAGCCGATGTAACCAACACTTATATGACTTCAACAGATGTTCTGATTTATTCAGGAATACTTGATTTTTATGGGATTTTCGTTCAGGATGAGATTAATCTTTTAAACGACAAACTAACTATTGTTGCAGGTGCCAGATTTGATAATGCACGATACTATAAAGGAAAATTAATAGTTGAAAATCCAACATCAAACACAGGTTTTGTAACTCCTTTCGATGAAGATTTTATTAATTCAAAATGGAATTCATTTAGCCCGAAAATTGCTTTGAAATACAAATTCAACAAATCACAATCTGTATATATTTCTTATTCAAAAGGTTTTATGCCACCAAAGCTGGATGACCTTTCAAAATCGGGTAAAATCAACAAAGGATTTAAACTTGCAAATCCTGAATTGGGTCCCGAATATATTTCAAATTATGAAATTGGATTTAATTTAATATTCTTCAAAAAACTTACGATTGAGCCATCAATTTATTATTCATTAGGAAAAGATTTTCAATATTTTGTCGGGACAGGCGATTCGGTTGACACAGGTGGTGATGCAATAAAACCGGTTTATCAACGACAAAATATTTCAAATGTTGAGGTAATTGGTGCTGAAATTTCAACGAAATATCAATTATTAAAAAACTTACAAATCTCGGCTAATTACACTTTTAATGAGTCAAAAATTAAAGATTATAATACTGATAAAGCCAACGGAAATGATATAAGCGGTAACTTTTTGATTGAAGTTCCAAAGCATATGGTTTATGCAGGTTTAAGCTGGAAAAACAAATATTTCAACACGACAATTTCTTATAATTATATTTCCAGTCAATGGTATGATGATGAAAACACAATTTCTATTGACGAATATGATATTATTGATTTACAATTATCAAGAGAATTTGCTAAAAAATTTTATGCTTCATTAAATATTCAAAACATTTTAAATGACCCATATATTGATAGAAAAGGTTATTTATCACCCGGGAGATTTATTACAGGAGAAATCAAATTTAAATTTTAAAATATATTAACATCAAAATCAATCAAAATGAAAAAAACAAACCTTTACACAGTTTTAGCGATTATTGCCTTTTTTGGGCTAATCCAAATTAATTCAAGTGCACAAGACACTCTTGTACAATGGACATTCCCTTCGGATACAGGAGTTGCTGATGGCGGATGTATTCCTGCAAATCTAATTCAGGAAATTGAAACTGCCGGTGGAACTAGTGCAATTCAATTTAAAAATGGTTTAACAACAAAAGCTGCCCAGGCAACAGGCTGGCACAATGGTACAGATGCAAAAAAATGGAAAGTTGAATTTGAAACCACTGGTTACACAAATATTACATTATCATCAAAAATTACTTCTGGTGGTTCAAATCCCGGGCCTAGAGATTTTAAAATTCAGTATAAAGTGGGCAGTGGTGCTTGGACTGATGTTGCAAATTCAGAGTTTCAAACAGCTAATGATTGGACAACCGGTGTTTTAAATGACCTTGCTATTCCAAATAGTTGTTCAAACCAATCTTCTGTTCAAATCAGGTGGATTATGACTTCTGACACTGCAAGTAATGGTTCAATAGTTGACTCTACAGGAACTAGTAAAATTGATGACATCATTATTAAAGGAGCTGTAATGATTAATGTAAATGAAAACATTATTTCAGATTCAAAAATTAATATTTACCCAAATCCTACAACAGATTATTTAAATATTGAAAGCAATACTGCTTCAATAATAACGCTTTATAATATTATTGGAGAAGAAATTATAAGTTTAAACTCGAATAATTTTGAAAAGATTGATGTGTCAGAATTGAATTCAGGAATTTATTTATTAAAGATTGAGGATTTAACTGACAAGTCAGTAATTTTGCGAAAAATAATTGTCCAATAAAAAAATTGCCACAGATTACTCACAATAGTATTTATAATGAAAGGTATTCGTGATTTCATTTCGTTAAATTCACAGATTAATGCCTAAAAAAACATGTATAAAGATTAGAATAAACTGTATAATTGTAAATTAAGAATAATATTTCGCTCCTACGGAGCTTTAAATTTTGGATATTGCCAAATTCTACAAATATTTCACTCCTAACGGAGTTATAAGAATAATCCCGTAGGGATGGAATATTTGTAAAAAAACATGCATCAAAAAACAAAAGCCCGTAGGGGTGAAATATTAAAAATCTGATACTTGGAGTAAGGAAAAACAAAAAATCAATTAAAAATAATCTGTGGCAATTTTGAAAGTACACAATTAACGCACAAATAATAAAATATGATAAAATTTGATGAAGCCTTTGATATAGTGCTAAATTCAGCTCAATTTACCCTAGATGCTGAAAGAATTGATTTCATTGACTCTTTGGGAAGAATTCTTGCTGAAGATGTAAATTCTGATATAAATATGCCGCCATTCGACAAATCTGCTATGGATGGTTTTGCATGCAGAAAAGAAGATATCAATAATGAACTTGAAGTTATCGAAGTGCTTCCTGCCGGTAAAATTCCTGAGAAAGTAGTTGGCAAAAATCAATGCACAAAAATCATGACCGGAGCTATTATTCCTGAGGGTGCTGATACTGTTATTATGGTTGAACAAACTGAAACCATTGCCGAGAATAAAATCAGGTTTACTGCCGAAAAAACCAGAAGCAATATTTGTTATTTTGCTGAAGACATTAAAAAAGATGATTTAGTTCTGAAAAAAGGAATTCAAATCAAACCTCAGCATATTGCAGTGATGGCATCGGTTGGATGCACTCAACCACTTGTAACTAAGCAGCCAAAAATTGGCATTATTTCAACAGGTGATGAATTAGTTGAACCTGCTGAAATTCCTGCCAAATCACAAATCAGAAATAGTAATGGTTACCAATTAATTGCCCAGGTGAAAAGAGCCGGTGCAATTGCAAATTATATTGGTATTGCTGAAGATTCTGAAGAAGTAACTTTCAACACAATTACGAAAGCTCTTCAGGAAAATGATATTGTCCTTTTAACAGGTGGCGTTTCTATGGGTGATTTTGATTTTGTTCCTGAAATAATGATAAAATGCGGCGTTGATATTAAATTCAGGTCGATGGCTGTTCAACCCGGGAAACCAACAATTTTCGGAACTTTCAACAACAATAAATTTATTTTTGGATTACCCGGAAATCCGGTTTCTTCATACACTCAATTTGAGCTTTTAGTTAGACCCTTAATTCTAAAATTAATGGGAATTTCTGAACAGCCTGTGATGTTAAAACTTCCGTTGGGTGCTGAGTATAAAAGGAGAAAATCAGTTAGAAAATCATTTATTCCGATAAACATTTCTAATGATGGAAAAGTTTATCCTGTGGAATATCACGGTTCCGCACATATTCATTCTTATGTTTTTGCTGATGGAATAATTTCAATTGAAATAGGAAGAGAGATTTTAGAAATAGGAGAAATGGTGGATGTACGACAAATTTAACAGGAAAATCAACTATCTGAGAATTTCAGTTACTGACAGATGTAATTTGAGATGCACTTATTGTATGCCTGAATCAGGAATACAACTTTTGGAGCATTCTGAAATTATTTCGTTTGAAGAAATTGTAGATGTTGTTAAAATAAGTGTGAAACTTGGGATAGACAAAATCAGGATTACCGGTGGCGAACCATTAGTTAGAAAAGGAATTGTCAATCTGGTTGGAATGATAGCTGAAATTCCCGGAATTAATGATTTTGGGTTAACCACTAATGGGATTTTATTAAAGAAATTTGCAAAAGAGCTAAAAGAAGCAGGATTGCACAGAGTAAATGTTAGCCTAGACACTCTTGATCCTGAGAAGTACAAAGAAATAACAAGACTTGGTAATATTGAAGATGTTATTGCTGGAATTTTCGAAGCTCAAAAAGTTGGATTAAATCCTGTTAAAATAAATTGTGTTATTAAAGAATCATCACAAGAAGCTGATGCTTTGGGAGTGAATGAATTTTGTAAAAAGAATAATTTGGAAATCAGATTTATTCACCAGATGAATTTGAATATGGGTCATTTTTCAGTTGTTGAAGGTGGTGAAGGTGGCGATTGTAAAATTTGTAATCGTTTGCGGTTAACAGCAGATGGAAATATTAAACCATGTTTATTCAATAATCTTGAATATAACATTAGAGAGTTTGGTGTTAACGAAGCAATTAATTTAGCTTTGAAACATAAACCAAAATGTGGAAGTGTAAATAGCACGGGGGAATTTTATAATATTGGAGGATAGAGAGTACTTGGAGTGCACTTGAGTTTGGAGTGCCTGGAGTTAAAGGGAATACATAAATTCAAAACGTCATTGCGAGGGAGGAACGACTGAAGCAATCCGTTGGAATAAAGATTAATAGAAATAAAAACAGATTGCTTCGCTTTACTTCGACTTCGCTCAGCACAGGCAGCTCGCAATGACGGAGGAAGCAAAAAATATAACAATAAAATGAACAAACTTAGTCATACCGACAACCAAGGAAAAGCCAATATGGTTGATGTTGGAAATAAACCAAATCAACTTAGAACTGCAAAAGCCGAAGGTTTTATTAGCTTAAATACAGAAACTGTAAAGCTTATTAAAGAAAATGAAATGAAAAAAGGTGATGTTCTTACTATCGCTGAAATTGCAGGTATACAAGGTGCCAAAAGGACTAGTGAACTTATTCCATTGTGTCATCCTTTGCAACTGACGAAAGTTGATGTAAATGCAAGCCTTGAAGAAAATGGAGTAAGAATAAAAAGTTTAGCAAGATGTATTGGGCAAACAGGTGTGGAAATGGAAGCATTAAATGGAGTTAGTGTTGCTCTGCTTACAATTTATGATATGTGTAAGGCTGTTGATAAGAACATGATAATTAGTGATGTGAAATTGATTGAAAAAACTAAAGAAGATATTTAATAAATATTTACATTTTTTAAGACATTGAATTTCAAAATAACAAACCACAAAAAACAAATAAATTCCAATATCTAATATCCAAACCTTTTTGGTCATTATAATTTGGTGTTTGAGATTTATTTGAGATTTGAATATTGCATTTTGGAATTTGATTTTTACTGCTTTATAGTAAATAAGAAAAACTAAATTCCACTTAATTAAACAAAGAGTAAAAGATGAAAAAGAACACAATTAAAATCTTAAGCACAAATATCTCAACTAAAAAAGGAACTGTAAAAAAACCGGTTGAATTTATTGAACTAAACGACAGAGGAATTGTAAATGATGCTCATGCAGGGAAATGGCACCGACAAGTTAGCATGTTAGGCAACGAAAGTTTCAAAAGATTTTCAGAGCTTGCAGGAAGAAGTATAAATTTTGGAGAATTTGCCGAAAACCTTACCACCGAAGGCATGGAACTTTTTAAAGCTTCTCCGTTGGACAGATTTTCAAATGAAAATATTGAACTCGAAATAACTCAGATTGGCAAAAAATGTCATGGAGATTCATGTGCCATTTACAATGAAGTTGGAAATTGCGTTATGCCAAAAGAAGGAATTTTTGTCAGAGTTATTCGTGGTGGGAAAGTTCAAAAAGGTGACACATTTCAATATCATCCAAAACTCTTTAGAACTCTAATTATCACACTTAGTGATAGAGCAAGCAAAGGCGAATATGCTGATAAAAGTGGTCCAAAAGTGAAAGAGGCAATCGATACTTTCTCAGGTTTTAATAATTTCAAAAACACAGTTGAAAATGTAATTATTGCTGATGATGAAATTCAATTAAAAGAAATCCTTCTCAAAGCAAAAAACGATTACGATTTTATTTTCACAACCGGTGGAACAGGTATCGGTCCCAGAGATATAACTGTGGATGTTGTGAAACCTATGCTCGACAAAGAAATTCCCGGAATTATGGAAATGATTCGTATGAAATATGGCATGGAAAAACCAAATGCCCTTATCAGCCGTAGTGTTGCCGGACTTTTAGGAAATACAATGATTTTCACTCTACCCGGAAGTGTAAAAGCTGTAAACGAATATATGACTGAAATCACAAAAGTTTTGCGTCATTTAATTATGATGCTGAATGGGATTGATGCACATTAGATTTCATGCAGACTTTAAGCTATTTGCATTGATTTATATATTTTTCTCGATTTTCCCACTTTAATTAATAAATTTGGACAAATTATTTAATTTACTATTCACCATTTTGCACTAAAACTACTATCATTATGAAAATTTGCTTTATTATGAGTCCTTGGGAAAAGATTAAACCCAAACAGGATTCAACACTTAGAATAATTCATGAATCAGTATTGAGAGGTCATGAAGTAGCTATTACCAGCACATCTAACCTCACCATACGAGACAGTATAACACTTAGTTATTGTCGAACTATAGAGCCAATATCCAAAATTTCTAATAGTTACAATTCCTTCTATAATTCTGTGATTTTCAAAAATGAAATGCGTGCTTTAAAGGAATTTGATGTGATTTTTATGCGTGAAGACCCACCTTTAGATTCCTTAGTCCTTAACTTCTTAGATTCTATTAAAGACGATGTATTTATTATCAATGCCATAAGAGGTCTTCGGGAAGCAAATAATAAAATTTATACTGCTGCTTATTACGATCCTGAAAGAGAGTTGATACCGACTACTCATGTTTCCAAGAATATTGATTATCTATTAAAAATAATCAAAGAATCTGAAAATGATAAAATGATTATGAAACCACTTGATGGTTATGGAGGAAGTGGAGTAATCGTAATCGAAAAATCGGCTATGCACAACATTAAATCTCTTCTTGATTTTTATGTACATCACAGCGAAGGAAAATCTAACTATGTAATTCTGCAGGAATATGTTGAAGGAGCCGAAAATGGCGATGTGCGAGTGTTGATGCTTGATGGTAAACCAATTGGAGCACTTCGTAGAAGACCTGCTTCAGGAGATGCAAGGTCAAATATATCGGCTGGTGGAAGTGTTGAAAAATATATTTTAACAAAAACTGATAAGAATCTTTGCGAAAAAATTGGAGAAAAACTCGTTCGAGATGGAATTTACTATGCAGGTCTCGATATTATTTCAGGAAAACTTATTGAAGTTAATGTATTAAGCCCCGGAACTATAACTGATATAAATCGACTAAACAATACTAAAATCCAAAAGAAAATTCTTGATTTCTTAGAGAATACTGTTGCCAAAATAAATAGAGAAAAAAGAATATTCTAAATTAAAATATTGGAACAAATGCAACATTTGGAAATTAAGGAAATCATAAAATTAATTAAATCAGGAAAAACCTTTGAAGCAATTTCAACTGATGGTTCTTTGAAGATTAAAATTACCAGGTATTTACCTTACTGTTGCACTGCAATACATGATGGAAGTAATTTACGAACGAGTCTTAGTGAAAAAATTGCCTTGGATAATTTCAGTCGATGGCATGAGGAAGACCCATTTACAGGAGATTTCATTGCTTCAATGCCAATTACTTTAATAGCAAATGATTCTCGTTTTGAATATGATTTAAACCGAAATCCTGATGATTGCATTTATGAAGAAGCCTGGGGGAAAAAAGTTTGGAAAAGAAGTTTAACACCAAAAGAAATACAAATAAGTAAGCAAAAACATGCAAATTATTATAAAGTTACGCACGCACTAATCGAAAAACTGGAGGAATTATTTGATGCTTGTGTGGTTTATGATTTTCATTCTTATAACTATAAACGTTGGGACAGAAAAGTACCATTATTTAATATTGGAACTGAAAAATTAGATATTAATAAATACAATTCAATTCTTAAAAACTGGACAGATGAACTTTCAGCTATTTCACTTCCAGATATTGAGAATGTTACAAATACAAACGATGTATTTTTTGGTAGAGGATATAATCTTCAATACATAACTGATAATTTTAAGAATACGCTGGTTCTTGCTACAGAAGTGAAAAAAGTATATTGCGATGAACTTACAGGAGATGTTTACCCCAAAATTGTTAAACTATTACAACAAAAATTAAAAAAGGCAATTTTAAATAATGCCAATTTTTTTAGTCATAAAATGACAAATTGGAAATTTGAAAAGGCGGCCAAACTTTTGGATAACAATATTGATAATACTATTTTCAAAGTTGACAAAGGACTGTATAACCTATTAAAGAATTTTGAACTTTTAGTCTACGTAAACCCCAATAATACTAAAACTGAAAAAAACAGATTTTTTAAAAGCAAATTTACAGAACCCCCTAGATTCAAATATAGACCAATACCAATTGAATTTTACAGTTTAAAACAAGAATTAAGTAATCTTAAAGTTCAGGATATTTCTGATATTACAATCAGGAATTTATATGAATCAGTTATCAATAGTTATTTCGACAAAATTGATTTGTTGTCCACACTAAATACTCCTAAATTTTTATATAACTCTCTTCGCTACTATGGACGACCTACGAAAAAGGACATTCAAAATGCACAATACTTATTATATGTTCCGCCAATAGCAGGTGAACCTACTCGGTCACCAAGCTTAGGAACTGACCAAGCCATTCAAAGTTTTAAGGAAAGTTTAGAAAGCTACGGTTTTGATGCCAAAATAGAATTGAGTAATAAAGTAATCTCGCAGGTGATGGTTCTAAACTCTAAAAAAACTATTTTATTTAAACCAGATGCAAAATTTACGAGAACAGAAATTAGTGCAATGGTTGCTCATGAGATTGGTGTTCATATGCTTACAACTATTAATTCGAATCTGCAAAAACTTAAAATTTTCAATCTTGGGTTACCGGTAAATACAATGACACAGGAAGGATTAGCTATATTATCAGAATATTTAAGTGGTAACATTACTATTAAGCGTCTTAAGAAAATAGCTTATAGAGTTATTATTACTGATATGATGTGTAGCGGTGCAAATTTTATGGAATGTTTTAAGTTTTTAATTGATAACCATATGGAAGACCCAAATGATGCTTTCAGTTTAGTTACCAGGATTTTCAGAGGTGGTGGATTTACTAAAGATTATCTTTATTTAAATGGTTTTGTGAAAACCCTACGTTTCTGGGAAAGTAATCATAATCTTGAACCACTTTTAGTTGGCAAAACATCACTTGAATTTTATAATACTATCGTAGAAATGATAGAAAGAGATATGATTCAAAAACCAAAATATATAACACAAAGTTTCATTAAACCTAAAATTGAAAATAATAATGAAATTTATGAATATATTTTTAGTGGGCTGAAATAAGAGCTAAATTTTTCAGTGAAAAGTAACTGCTAATTGACATTATTTTGATATCCATATAATAGTAATTTTGATTTTAGTATTTATTATCCTTATGATGAAAAGATGAAATTCCTGTTAAGTCTGACAATAATATATTTTACCTTATTCTCCTTTGTTTTCGGACAGGATGATTTATATAATGAATATTTAATGAATCCTCCCGACACCTTTAAAACCTATAAGCCAGCAGAAATAAAATATGTTGAAACTCTTGACTCAGTTAATGGTAATATTTTTGATTCAATTTTAAATCCTACTGCATATTTTATTGATACTTACAAGCCTGGTAAAGGATATTCCTGGTGCATTGCATTAAAAAAAGAAAACCATTATCTGGTGTTTAACCCTTTTGAAAACAGCGATGCCGACTGCTCATTAAACGATTTGAGTTTTGAAAGAAAGAATTTTAATGATTGCGGAAATGAAGAACTTATAATTCTTTGGAATAACACTTTAGGTCATACCGGATGGGAATCAGCTATCTATGAAAAGAACAAAGGAGAATTAATTTGGGATTTAGATAGCCTGACAAAGCTTTTTGATTTTCAAAATTACTATAGTTTTGAATCATGGTGGACTACTTATGCACCTGATTCAACTGACACTCTTGACTATTCGGAAAGAGAAGTTCTTGACACCGGTGGTGAAAGTTTTTGTGAAAATTTTATTATTAAAATTGACAAGAAGAAATTAACTATTCAATACGATAATGATTGCCAAATTCTAAACGGAAATATTGAGCAAAAGAAAACAGACAATAAAATTTATATTTATAAATTGACAGATAAGGGATTAATAAAGCAAAATTAAATTAAAAATTTCAGCAACAACCAGAAACTGGAAAACAGTGAATAAACTATTTGAAATTGCTATAATCCAAACCCAATCTTCATCCCTGCCATAATACTCACAAACATGGGCAAGTCCGGGTCGTCATACCATAAAGAATAATTCTGACCTAAATTGTTTTCCATAATTGAATTCTCAACACCATCATATAAGACATTTAAGTATTTATATCTTAGGCCAATACCTAAATAAAAATCAAGAATTGCATTACTGTTTTTAATAAAGTTTGTTTCTGCTCCCATCATGAAATGTGCAGCTCCAACATGTTTTACTGTTGTAACATTAACTAATTGTGTGTACTGACCGCCCATTACCCAGTATTCTACTTCATTTTCTGTATATTGCCCATATTTATACATCATATCAACTCCAAAATACAGCCGGTTGTTGGGGTTTTTTAACGAATCAGCCTTTCCTAAACTAGATTCAAAATATGTTCTGTAATTAGTGCGAAATTTGACTCCATTATAAGTCCTGTTAATATCACCTCTTGAAAAAAAGTATGATTCATTCAGAAAAACATAACCAATTTCATGTTGCCATTGAGCTTTGCCTTTTTTCACCGGATAAGAATATCCAAGCATTAACGATGGCTCTATTTCCAGTAAATTGAAAGGGCTAATCTTTATGTAATGATTAAAATTAGTTTTGCTGCTATAATTTAATGAGCTGTTTGATTTTTCCTGACTAAATATTTTTCCACTGCAAATTATACATACCAAAACTATTATGAATGTTAGTTTTCTCATAATTAAATTTATTTTAAACTTTTTTAACTCCAAATACTCTAGCACTATTCCCTAAGACCCTGCTAAAATAGATGAAAT
>JAIPBB010000115.1 GCA_021739805.1 Saprospiraceae bacterium
GCGAACCGGATTACGTTTCTATAAACCCTTCTTTACCTATTGTTGATGAATTAATTAGTAGTGATAATGATGAAGCTGATTTATACTTTTATCATCCTGACCACCTTGGCTCAAGTAGTTTTATTTCTGATGTAAACGGGGATGTGAACCAGCATTTGCAATACCTTCCTTTTGGCGAATCATTTATTGACCAGCAAACAAATCATAATATTAGGTTTACTTTTAGTAGTAAGGAGAAAGATAGTGAAACGGGGTTTGGTTATTTTGGGGCGAGGTATTATAATTCGGATATTTCTGTTTGGTTATCTGTAGATCCGATGGCGGATAAATATCCGAGTTTATCTGCTTATAATTATTGTGCGAACAATCCGGTGATGTTGGTTGATCCGGATGGGATGAAGATAAAAATCATACATAATGGAAATAAAGCTATTTATAAGGATGGAGAACTTTATCAAAGAAAGTTTCTATGCTTTGGATTAAAAAAATATGAAGGTAATGATCGTAAAATACTTCAAGCAGCAAGTGATTTGAATTTTTTAAGTAGTATTGATTCTGAAATTAATTGTCAAATAGAAACACTCGTAAAAAGTAAAAAAACTCATTTAATAGATTTGAACAATCCTAGTAGAAGAGGTGGTGTTCGACCAATGGGAATAAAAAATAAAACCCTTGCCAATCTCCTTTTATATGCAAGCTCAAAAGGCTTAAAAATGGGTTCAAATATATCATATGATTTTAATGAAAAGGATATGGGAAAAAGATTAGCTAATTTTGGTCATGAAATTTTTCATGGATTCGAATTAGATCAAGGAATTTTCTCATTGATAAATATTATAAATACACAAGGCAAAACAATTCCTTTAAATGAAATTAATGCAGTAAATCAAGGCAATAGAGTGCGAGCTTATTTTGGAATTAGATTAAGAAATACATATGCACCAAATAAAATTAATAGATTAATACCTCAAGAATATCTTGATAATCCAATTAAAAATTTGTTTATTAAGCCAAAACCGTTTATTTTACAATAATCAGAGCATTAATTTAATAATTAATTAAAATGAAAAATTTTATATTTAGAAAAATGAAAAATTTAGTTCTCTTTATTGCTTGTTTGATTTTATTAGTAGTCTTCAAAGCAAGTTATGCTCAAACTGAAGATTGTAATTATTCTCAAAATAAGTTTATTAGAAAAGCTTGTACAGAAGTTTGTAATATTTGTGGTCCACCCTATATTTTACCTATTAGAATTCAGAATATAGATTCTTGTATTCTAATAAGTGTTACAATGAGCGAAATGAGATATGAATTTAAAAAGCACTCATCTATTAATTCAAGTCTTTTCTTAAAAAGAAAAGTTATTAGAACTTTAAAAAAAGATTTAATTTTAACTGTACCAGATTCTGTTTTTAGTTATTATTATGATGATAAAATAATACTGAATAAAGAAGTTGAAAAAAAATATCTGGAAGGTAAAAAAAGTTTTTTGGATTATTATTTTATTGATGATAAATTGAAAAATCAAGTAAAACATGAAGAGTCACTATCAATAATTTATTATTTGTTTAAGTTAAAGATTTTTACATATTGTGATTCTAACGGTGTTTTATGTATTTCAACTTGTAGTATTTATTAATTTTTTCGTAATGCTATTTTTATGTTTTATTTTACAAATATAGCAATGCCGGTTTTTTATATTAAATTAGGCGGTGGTTTTTCCCCAAGCCTTGTTGATGCTCATAGTGCAACATTAACTCCTATTGTAGGCAACATACAGGATATTGCAGATGGTTTATGGGATTATATTTATAATAATACAGAATGTGTAGATGGCGAACCCGATTATATTTCCATTGCTTCCAATTTACCAATAGTAGAAGATTTATTTAGCAGCAATAATAATGAAACTGATTTATACTTTTACCACCCTGACCACTTGGGTAGTTCTTCATTTATCAGCGATGTAAATGGAGATGTAAATCAGCACCTTCAATATCTACCTTTTGGCGAGAGTTTTATTGACCAGCAAACAAATCATAATATTAGGTTTACTTTCTCTGCAAAAGAAAAAGACACGGAAACAAATTATTCGTATTTTTGGGCAAGGTATTATAATAGTGATATTAGTGTTTGGTTGAGTGTGGATCCGTTGGCTAGTAAATACCCTAGCATGAGTTCTTTTATGTATTGTGCTGGAAATCCGGTGATGTTGGTTGATCCGGATGGGAGAAAAATAAGACCTTCTTCAAACTATTCTAACGACTTGATTAATTCTGCAATTATTTCAATATTTAAGGGCAAGAATATTAGTGAATTATTCTTTACACAGAATAATAATTCTGAAAGTCCTAATTACGGAATAATATCTACTGCAAGTGGTTTTTCAAATCTTAATGAAAAACAATTTAGCAGAAAACTTAGGCGACACGGTCGAAAAAATAATATAAAATTCTCTAAAGAAGAAATTAAGGATGCATTCAATGTCTATAAAGTGATTGACCATTCTGCTGTTTTCGAGATATTTGCAACTAATAATGAATCAAATAAAGACAATAGCAGTTTTTCAGATTTTATGGGAAATGACAATATTACTAATTATAAAATTCACAATAAAAGCTTAAATGAAGTAGCAGAGAACCTAGACCTTATTGAAGAAGGTTTTTCATATTGCCCGGATTCTGAAAACGATAAATTTTATGATGTTGAGAAAATTAAAAATTCTAAGTCTGAATATCTTGATAAATTATGTGGTAATGACAGATTTAGAAAATACGGCAGAAGAAATTTTCTTATTAATACTACAAATCAAGATTTTTTAGAAAGCACATCTACTGTTAAAAAAACTCTTATTAATTTTAAAGCTGACGATATACCATGGTAAAAACAACAAAAAAAATTATTATTATTTCAATAGTAATATTATTAATTGCTTCATGCAGTACTGAAAATTATTTTAATAATTTTATTAAGAAAAACTTTCCCGATAATTCATATAATAAATGTGACTCCGCTGGATTTGTACATGGGAAAATAATCAGATTAGATTCGGTTTTTGCAGATGCAAACATTTGCATGATAAATGTAAATCATGGAGTACTTGAATCTCCATATAGTATTTATAATGCAAAAACGGGAAAACTTACTGATAAATTTCATTTTGTCTATACGCAACAAATTAGAATAAAATGCGAAGACTATATTTTAGATGATTATCCACTATTTAATTTTCCGGCGACTCTAATTAAAGAAACAACCCAAGAATGGTATGATTCAAAAGGTTTTTTATATAGAAAAACTTATTATGATAATAAGTTAGGTTATTTTGTTGTAATAGAATATTATCCAAAAACAGAATTAATTGAAAGTATCTCATATGGCTTAGATTCTACTGCTTATTTTTACAGAGATGGTAGATACAAAGGATATAGGAAAGATTATGAGAATAAGGTAGTAAAATTTGAAGTAGAATATTTTGATTAAATTTTAAAAAACTCAAATTGAGTATAATTATCAAACATACGAAGAACATAGACTCCATGAGTGCCGTGAAATCGCAGCAAACTTTCAATTATTTGAACAATATCAGCTACGATAAATTTGGAAATCGTGTGATAGTAAATTATGGAAACGGCACATCGGCAAACTATACTTACGACAGCCAGACACGCCGTCTTAGCAACCTGAAATCCTACGATTCTCAAAGCAATTTAATGCAAGATATTGACTACGATTATGATAATGCAGGTAATATTTCAGGTATTGAAAACTCGGCAACTGCAATAAATGGTTTGGGCGGTGTTTATGATTACGAATACGAATATGATTCACTTTATCGTTTAATAAGCTCGGCAGGTAGTTTCACTGACGTAAATCAAACAAACTACCCCTTTGCACTAGATATGACTTACTCAGCTTCGGGAAATATAAGCAGCAAAGAACTAACTGCAACCACTTTGCTTAATGGAGCATCTACGAATATTGATTATGAAAGAAATTACAGTTATAATCAAAACCAACCGCATACCATCGAAAGCATTACCGACCAGCTTAATGCAGATGATTTCTCTATGCAATGGGACCCAAACGGCAATATGACACATTTTAATAGTTCTGCAACAGGAGAAACAAGACGAATGTGTTGGGATGAAGAAAATCGTTTGGCAGTTGTAAAAGACCCAAACTACGCAAGCCACTACATATATGACGCCGGCGGTGAACGCACATGGAAAATCACAGGACCAATTGAGAGAATGAGCATAAATGGCGGTTTATATGTTGACCAAACAATGTTGGATTACAAAACTCTTTACACCAGCCCATATATGGTTGTTTCTGATGCCGAATACACCAAGCATTTTTACGCCGAAAGCCAAAGGGTAACAACAAAATTAGGTGGCGGTTTCTCCCCAAGCCTTGTTGATGCTCATAGTACAACATTAACTCCTATTGTAGGCAACATACAAGATATTGCTGATGGTTTGTGGAATTATATTTATGAAAATACAAATTGTGTAGATGGCGAACCCGATTATATTTCCATTGCTTCCAATTTACAAATAGTAGAAGAATTATTTGGTAGTAATAATGATGAATCTGATCTATACTTTTATCACCCCGATCATTTAGGAAGTTCTTCATTTATCAGTGATGTAAACGGGAATGTGAACCAGCATTTGCAATACCTTCCTTTTGGAGAGAGTTTTATTGACCAGCAAACAAATAATAATATTAGGTTTACTTTTAGTAGTAAGGAGAAGGATAGTGAGACCGGGTTTGGTTATTTTGGGGCTAGGTATTATAATTCGGATATATCTGTTTGGTTGAGTGTTGATCCGTTGGCTAGTAAATACCCTAGCATGAGTTCTTTTATGTATTGTGCTGGAAATCCGGTGATGTTGGTTGATCCGGATGGGAGGAAGTTAAAGTTTGCAAAATATAAAGACTTAACTATAGAGCAGAAAGGTGGACGAACTAGGAAGGAATATAGACATGATAAAAGAATTGTAAAAGAATCACATAGGAATTTAAGAGTGAATTCAAATACTGGTGGTATAATTGTAAATGACTTACGAAGGGATAAAAGGGATCGTATTATTATTGCAACAAGAAATGGAGAATCAGGTTTATCCCATGATAACACAACAATAATAATCAATGTAAATTATAAAATGCAAAACTTAGAAAAAGAAAGCCAACTATTAAATATAACTATTTTATTAGCACATGAACTAGGGCATTCATGGTGTAAAAAATATGGATTGGATCTCAAACAACCAACGATTGACGATATGAGGGAAATAGGATTTAAAAAGGGATTTGAAATTGTTGATTTTGTTAGAGGGGGAAGAGAAAGTAATGCTGTTCATATTGAAAATAGGGTTAGAGGAGAACTAAATTTAAAACTGCGAGATAATTATTCAGGTGAAATTCCACCGTATTACGATTTAAACAAAGAATCAAAAAGTTTTAATTATAGTAATGGAAGCATATATCAAGATTTTGGAATTGTTAGAAAAAAACGACCTTTCTCTTATTTACTAAACTTGCATTAAATTAAATTCAAAAATCTCGAAATAATGAACAAAATTAAAATATTGATTATCTTTTTTATAACTTTTATTATTATATTTAATATTGGTTGTCAAATATTTTCTAAAAAAAGTAATAGTATTAATAGCTTTGAATGCAAGTTAATAGAACTAAATGAAAATGAAAATATTGATTCAATTTTTATTGTTAAGCCAGAAATTATTAGTTATTATGATACTCTTATAAATAGTAATAAGTATGATAATCAGGTATTATATTATTTTAATAACCTTGAAGTTCCAGCATCTAAAAAAGCTTTTTATCTTAAAAGAAACAATAATTCTTCCATATCTATAAAAGATCTCATTAATGGAAATAATATGACAAGATTTGATTCAACGGAATATAATAATTTTAATAATCTAATTATCAATGTAGAACAAGGATTTTTTGCTCAATATTGCGATGTTGAGAATACAGGAGGAGAAATTTGTTTCTTTATAGTGAAGAACAAGAATAAGATTTCATTTAAATACTATTCATATACTTTATCATATATGCATTTATTAAAGACAGATAAACTAAAAATTAAAAACGCATTAAAATTAATGTATTTTTTAAATGGTATTTAATAGTGGGTCGTGTAGGTCGTGTACCATATGGAGCTTTTTGTAAAATTTGAAAACTAATTATCGCAGAAACAACAATTTAAATATATTTGTATAGGTCAAAAACAAGGATAATAATCCTTGTTTTTTTGTTTAGAGTTGTCAAAAGCCTTCTGTGAAAGTGTTTTATAAACAGTTGTGTACCATATGGAGCTTGATAATGCTGGCAAGGCATGATATTATTGGATTTTGTGAAGATTTAATATTTTGGTTATGAATTGTAAATATTGTAATGAAAAATGTGTGAAAAAAGGTAAAAGGTCGGGTAAACAAAGATATCGTTGCAGCAATTGCATGAAGTATCAATTACGTACTTACAAGAAAACAAGAATTGACGATTCAAAGGTTGATTTTCTCAGAAAACTAAATAACGAAGGAGTTGGAATTAGTTCTATTTCACGATTATTAAACATATCCAAATCAAGTGTTCAACGGGTTATAAAAAGATTATACAATCAAATTCAACAACCTGTTTTCAATGAATCAAATCAAAGCTACGAAATTGATGAATTACGCACTTATGTGGGAAGTAAAAGCAATGAATGTTGGGTCATTTACGCTATTAACAAACTAAATGGTGTAGTTATAGACATTGCCGTTGGAAGAAGAACCAAAGAAAATATTCGTAAAGTTGTGAATACAGTATTATCTTTAAATCCCAAACGGATATTTACTGATGGATTAGTAACCTATAAAGGTTTAATTCCGCAAACAATTCACAGAGTATTTCAATATAATACTAATAAAATTGAACGTAAGAATTTAACCTTGCGAACTCATATCAAACGCCTCGTTAGAAAAACTATTTGCTATTCAAAAAGCACCCAAATGCTTGAGGCTTGTTTGAAGATTTATTTGTGGGCTTGAATAATTGATAGGAAATAGTCTAAATTTGACATTATGTATTAACCAAACAGAATTTTATTAAGCTTTTAGCCATAATAAATTACCGACAAATATAAAGAAACCCATTTACTTCATATTCTCCCAAATGTTCAATAATTATTTGTAATTCAGCAGGAGTAAAAGGTTTTTTATGAGCCATATTTAATTTGTGTTTAATTGGTTTTAGCCATTTATTAAAAGTTGGAAGTGAAACTTTATATTTTGCAGCCAGAGAAGTTATTGTTTCCGGTTGGTTAAATTTATGAAATCTATCTATAGAATTTGGTCTGGGTTCGGTCATGGTGGAATAATTTGCGCACAATTTAATAGATATAATAATAGGATTTACATTTTCTGGATGCTCATATTGGAATTTTCTTAATTTTGCCCTTATTGACCACTATTGACCCTTATTGACTATTTAGAATGTGTATAAATTTTAATTATTTTCCATTGTTATACCATTGTTGTACCTAAACTGACATAAGGTGTTGTTAGGCGTTGATAATCAGACTGTTTAATCATGAAGAAATATTATAACAAATAAAAACCAAAAACAATGTACAAAATTACAAACAGGATTGCCTACAAATAGTCGCTTTTGCATAAGTATTTTGTTTGTGTTTAGCATTAGGTTTGGTATTTTTCTTTTTTTGAATATTTGGAATTTATTTGTAATTTGTATTTTGTAATTTGTCTTTTCCAGCCTGCCCGTGTGGTTTTATCCGTATTAGGAATTAATATTAGAAAACAGATAAAAAATTTCTCTAGCAATCTGTTTACATCTCTCATTATATGTATTCCCTTCATCATTCGTATTATCTGCAATTTTGGGGTCTTCATAGGTCAAAGAAAATCTAGCATCTGCACCTGAAACAATCGGACAAGCTTCATCAGCATCGGAGCAAGTCATTATTGCTATAAAATTGTTTTGTGGATTATTCTCATGTGAAATTTTTTTCGAAAATCCTTTGATTGCTTTCCTATTGTTTGCAAAGTAGATAGAATAAACAGGATTATTAGTGAATTCAATTTGCTCAATTTTAAATCCAGCATTTTTTAGTGCACCAACTGTTCTAGGGTTAAATTCTGTTGCCTCTGTTCCTCCCGAAAAACAATTAACATTAGGGATTTCATAATATATACTTGCAGTTTGTGCCCAAATTTGTCCAAAATGACTACGGCGTGAATTATGCGTGCAAATGAAAATCAGATTTACGATTTGTTTGTTTTTTATCTTGTTTTCAATGTGTTTGGCAATTTCTTTTAATAAACTTTTGCGTTTATCAGAAATATTTGATTCTTCTGACAAGAATCTATTAATGTAATTTTTAATCTCAGGAATTATTTCTCGATTTTTATTATCTAATTTTTCTGACTGCATTTTATAGCTTTTAATTGAAAATATATATTCAAAAATAAACCAATTTTCGAAAAAACCATATCTGAATTTATATTTTGGTAGTAGGAATGTTTGAAAGAAAATCAAAAACATGACTTAGAACACTTTTTTTACCATTTTTTTTGTATAATATTGCAACCTTAATATATTGTTGTTTTATGTTGATAAACAAATTATTATGTCTGAATTTATTGCATTAATAATATCAGTAATTCTTCAATTTGTGGCTGCATATTTCTCACTTCGATTAATAAAGGTTACTAATAGAAACATTTCCTGGATATTTATTTCCATAGCTTTTGTTTTAATGGCTTTCAGAAGATTAATCGAAATTTTTCATTATTTAAAAATATTCGACCTTAATGACTTGAACACCTTATCTAACTGGTTTGCTGTTGCTATATCTATATTTGTGTTTATGGGAATTGTGATGGTTGG
Organism: Saprospiraceae bacterium; assembly: GCA_021739805.1. The sequence goes on from JAIPBB010000115.1 coordinate 8,926, forward strand.
TGAAATATTTTACTCAATTAAAAAAGTTAAAAAAGCTCAGCGAGATTCAGAAACACGTTTTCAAACTATTTTCAACAATAGCAGTGATGAAATTTTTGTGTCCGATATAAATGCAAACATAATTGAAGTGAATGAAGTAGCCTGTAAAACCTTAGGTTACACAAAGGAAGAATTAATGAAAATGAATTTCGAAGACATTAAATCACCTAAGTATGCTAACCTATTACCATTAACAATTCAAAAAGTATTAGAGGAAGGAAGCCTGACTTTCGAGTCGGAAAATATGACAAAGGATGGTACTATAATCCCTGTTGAGTTTAAAAGTAGAGTTATTGACTATAAGGACGATAAAGCATTTTTATGTATTTCCCGTAACACAACTGAAAGGCGACAAACTGAGCGTAAAATATTAAATGCAATTATCGAAACTGAAGAAAAAGATAAGGAAAGATTTGCTCGCGATTTGCACGATGGTTTAGGAACTTTACTTTCAAGTATTAGTATTTATGTTAGCTTGATTAAATCTGATGATGTTAAAGATGAAGAAAGAAAGGAATTATTAGATTATACAAAAGGTTTGGTTGATGAAGCCATTCGCAATACTAAAGAAATTGCTAATAATCTCCGACCAAATATTATCAGTCGTTTTGGACTAGTTGCCTCCATTAAATCTTTCGTTGAAAAAATTAATGAAACTTCTCTAATTAAAATAAATTTTGATTCTAATATTGAACGCGATTCTATCAATAAAGACCTAGAAGTTACACTTTATCGTATAATAAACGAACTTATAAATAATACTCTCAAACATGCTTCTGCTGATAATATTGACATCAATTTAAAATGTGATGGCAAAATCATTCTCCTTAAATATGTTGATGATGGAATTGGCTTTGATGTTGATAGAACCTTGAAAACCAAAACTCATAAAGGGATGGGACTATCAAATATTATTAGTCGTGCAAAAGCAGTAAATGGAACTGTGAAATTTACTAGTGTAAAAGAAAAAGGTATTGATATTTTAATTCAAATAAGACTTTAGTTGTTGAAATATTATTTCAATTATTAAATCTCACTTTATTTTTGAAAAACCAAAAATTTCAAATCATTCTTTACTTCTATAGCATTCAAAAAATTACTATTTTTGTTGCAGCATTATAATTATCGATTTTAATAATGAAAAAAATAAGAACCATAATTGTTGATGACCATGAGATTTTTCGCACTGGACTTAAATTATTACTAAGCAAAGTTGAAAATGTAAAGGTGGTTGCAGAAGCTTCTAATGGGCAGGAACTTATGGAAGTTATTAAAAAACATGAAGCAGATCTGGCATTTATGGATATAAATATGCCAATTCTTGATGGAATTGAAGCCACAGAGCAAGTCTTATCCAAATACCCTAATTTAAAAATTATTGCCCTTACAACTTTTTGCGATAGTGAGCATTTCAATAAAATGATTTATGCTGGAGTTGAAGGATTTATGTTAAAAAACTCAACTTTGGATGATTTTCGAAGAGCTATTGAAAAAGTTAGCCAGGGTGGCAATTATTTTTCTGAAGAAATGCTTGTGAAATGCACAAAAAACTTTGTTCTACAGCAGACCGGCGAAAAGGAAAAAATGAAAATTGCAGAACTCTCAACACGTGAAATTGAAGTTCTTGAATTAATTTGTAAAGGTTATTCAAATGCCAAAATAGGAGAAAAGTTATTCATCAGCGACCGTACAGTTGAACGACATAAAACCAATCTAATCAGCAAAACAGAAACTAAAAACACAGTAAATCTAGTTATTTACGCTTTTAAGAATAAACTAATTGAACTTTAAAATAACTTTTTTTTGCGGAAAAATACTCACTTTCTTTGTGCAATAATCCTTATTTAAAACAAGGGAATATTTCGGTTTGTTTATTATTTATTTTAGAATAAATTTGCACTTTGCAAAATTTATATATATAGTTATTGGAATATTTATATATTTCCAAAAATTAGTCTTGATAAACTTCAAATAAACCAATTGTCGAATGAATAGCGTAATTTTATATTCAGTAATAAGTCTAGGTGGTATTGGTGTTGCTGCTTCAATAATATTATATTTTATTGCTCAAAAATTTAAGGTTATAGAAGACCCTAAAATTGACGAGGTTGACGAAGCTCTTCCCGGTGCAAATTGTGGTGGATGCGGATATGCAGGTTGCAGGGCTTTCGCTGAAGCAATGGTTAAATCTGAATCTTTAGATGGTTTTAATTGTCCGGTTGGAGGTTCTGATGTTATGACTATTGTTGCTGGAATTTTAGGACGTGAAGCTGTTATTGCTGATCCTGAAATTGCGGTTGTCAGATGTTCAGGTTCAAAAGTTAACGCTCCTAAAAAAGTTGAATTCGATGGACCAAAGACTTGTGCTTTTGCTCATGCTTTGTATGCCGGCGAAAGTGGATGTCCTAATGGTTGTTTAGGCTTAGGCGATTGTGTTGTGTCATGCGATTTTGATGCAATTTATATGGACGAAGAAACAGGTCTTCCAATTGTTAAGGATAATTGTATCGCTTGTGGTGCTTGCGTTAAAGCATGCCCAAGAGCTATTATCGAACTAAGACCTAAAGGAAAGAAAGACAGAAGAATTTTTGTTTCATGTGTAAACACCGAAAAAGGTGGACCTGCTAAGAAAAATTGTGCAGTCGCTTGTATTGGCTGCGGGAAATGTGAAAAAGTATGCAAGTTTGAAGCAATTACAATTGTGAATTTCCTTGCTTATATCGACCCGGAAAAATGTAAATTGTGTAGGAAATGCCAACCTGAATGCCCAACTGGAGCAATTCATGAATTAAATTTTCCACCAAGAAAAGTGAAAACGGAAGTTGTTGAAGAAGAAGCTAAAACAGATTAAATAATTAGTATTAAAAATTATTGTTCTTTAAATATATTGTTAAATTGTTAAACTGTTAAATTGTTAAAACCACTAGTCATCCCGAGTGTTTCAAGCTTGCGAGAAACGTATCGAGGGGGACGGGTTGAATGTTAAATTCTTAATAACAACTTAATGACACAAATGACGCCCGAAGGGCAAATGACACGAAAAGTCAGAAGTAGAGAGACCGAAAAAAATATGATTTAAGAACAAGGATTAACGATTTTTGATTTAAGATGTAAATGACAATTAATGACCCGCCTACGCTAAAGCTACAGACGGGCAGGCGCGAAGCAAATAACGCCTGAAGGGCAAATGACAGCGAAGCACAATTAACGAAAGAAAATAACAAAAGAAATTATAAACAATCGGAGGAAATCATATTGAGAACTTTTAAGATTGGAGGTGTTCATCCACCTGAAAACAAATTATCAGAAAACAAAGCAATAGAAACACTTGCTATTCCAAAGAAAGCATTTATTCCTGTTACTCAGCATTTAGGTGCTCCTTCAGTTTTGAAGGTAAACAGGGGAGACCAGGTGAAAGTTGGAACTTTGCTTGCTCAAGGCGAAGCATTTATTTCAGCAAGTGTTCACTCAAGTGTTTCTGGAAAAGTTGCTAAAATCGATAATCTTATCGACCCAAGTGGATATAAAAAATCAACAATAGTAATTGATGTTGAAGGTGATGAATGGGAAGCTTCAATTGATACTTCTAAAGATATTAAAAGAGAAATTACAGCAACAGCTGAAGAAATAGTTCAGAAAATGAAAGAGCTGGGTGTTGTTGGTTTAGGTGGAGCAACATTTCCTTCTCATGTTAAGTTAATGGTTCCTGAAGGCAAAAAAGCAGAAGTACTTATTATTAATGGTGTTGAATGCGAACCTTATCTTACATCTGACCATAGATTAATGCTTGAAAAATCTGAAGAAATGCTTATTGGCGTTCAGATTTTGATGAAAGGACTTAAAGTTGACAGAGCTTTAATCGGAATTGAAAACAATAAAAAAGACGCAATAGAAAAGATTACAGAATTAGCTAAGAAATTTAAAGGTATTGAAGTTTATGCTTTAAAAGTGCAATATCCGCAAGGAGCCGAAAAACAATTAATAAAAGCATTAATAAATCGTGAAGTTCCATCAGGAAAACTACCAGTCGAAGTTGGTGCTGTAGTAAATAATGCCGGAACTGCTTTTGCAGTTTATGAAGCTGTTCAAAAGAACAAACCATTAGTTGAAAGAGTTGTTACAATCACAGGAAAAGCAGTTAAAAATCCTGCTAATTTTATGGTTAGAGTTGGTACTCCTGTTTCAGAGTTAATTGAAGCTGCAGGTGGAATGCCCGAAGATACCGGTAAAATTATTGGCGGTGGACCAATGATGGGAAAAGCATTGGTTTCTCCCGAAACCCCAATCGTAAAAGGCTCTTCAGGAATTTTATTAATGACGAAAAAGGAGTCAAAAAGACCAACTGTCCAAAACTGTATAAGATGTGCTCAATGTATTTCTGTTTGCCCTATGGGATTAGAACCTGTTCTTTTAGCTCAACTTACTGAATTATCAGATTTTGAGCAAACTGAAAAAGCCAGGATTCTTGATTGTATCGAATGTGGTTCATGTCATTACACATGCCCGGCAGGAAGACCTTTGCTTGATAATATCAGATTAGGCAAAGCAAAAACAAACCAAATGATTAGGAATAGAAATAAATAGTACATGGATTATTAGTACATAGATTATTAGTACATAGTACATAGAAAAATTAGATATTAGAAAATAGAAATTAGATATTAGAAAACAAAGAACAGAGTTTCCAAATTTCTAATTTCAAATTTCAAACAAAAAAATTACGAATCATTATAGAAACTAAATATATGAATCTATTAACAATTTCAGGATCACCACATGTTCATAGCGGACATTCAGTTAAAAAAGTAATGTATGGAGTGGTGATTGCAATGGTGCCTGCATTATTGGTTTCATTTTATTATTTCGGATTAGGTGCGGTGAAAGTTACTTTGGTAGCCGTTATAGCTTGTATGCTTTTTGAATACCTGATTCAAAAATACCTCTTAAAAGGCGAAATCACAGTTTTCGATGGCTCAGCAATTATAACGGGAATTTTATTGTCGTTCAATGTCCCTAGTAGCTTGCCAATTTGGATGATTATAGTAGGAGCATTGGTAGCAATAGGAATTGGAAAAATGTCTTTTGGCGGATTAGGAAAGAATCCATTCAATCCTGCTCTTGTAGGACGAGTTTTTCTTTTAATTTCATTTCCGGTACAAATGACATCATGGCCAAAACCAATTGAATCTGCATCTCAACTTGTTGATGCTGTGACAGGACCAACTCCTTTAGGACTTGTGAAAGAAGGTTTAGCGGCTGGAGAATCTATGTCGAGTGTGATGGCACAAGTCCCATCATATATTCAACTATTGCTTGGAAATTGTGGCGGTTCATTAGGTGAAGTTTCAGCAATAGCACTAATTGTTGGTGGTTTATTTATGTTGATTAGAAAAATCATCACATGGGAAATCCCTGTAGCATTTTTAGGTTCTGTAATTATTTTCACCGGAATTTTATGGTTAGTAAATCCTGAAATATATGTAAATCCTTTATTTCATCTTGTAACAGGTGGTATGATGCTGGGAGTTTTCTTTATGGCAACTGATATGGTAACATCACCAATGTCGCGGAAAGGAATGCTAATATTTGGGGTAGGAGTTGGAGTAATAACAATATTAATAAGAGTTTTTGGTGCTTATCCCGAAGGTGTTTCATTTGCAATTTTAATTATGAATGCATTTGTACCACTTTTAAATAAATCATTTAAACCGAAGAGATTTGGGGAGACTATTAAGGTGGTGAAATAGTCGGAAGTCGGAAGACCGAAGTCGGAAGTAAAAAGAGAAAGGCTAAGGAGAAGGCAAAGG
>JAIPBB010000116.1 GCA_021739805.1 Saprospiraceae bacterium
GTTTAGGAGAAGAAATAAATCTGGAGAAAAAGTTAGTTTATGATCTACTCAAGAGCTCTGATTTAAAAGAAAATAAAACCAATAAATATAGGAAGTTAACTATAATCACTCAAAAAAAAATTGGGCAAGAAACCAATTATATCAAAGATGAATTACCTTTAACTTACCAATATTTAAGTTCACACAAAGATTTTTTTGAAAAGCGCAAATCTTCTATATATAATGACAAACCAGCCTTCTCAATATTTGGAATTGGTGACTATTCATTTGCTAAATACAAAATTGGAATTTCGGGTTTATACAAATCAACCCATTTCACATTAGTATATCCTAATAATTCAAAACCAATAATGCTTGACGACACCTGCTACTTTATTGGCTTTGACAAATTGAAAATGGCGGAAATTGCTCATTATCTATTAAACTCTGATTTGGTACAAAGATTCTTAAAATCAATCATATTTTCAGATTCAAAAAGGTCTATTAATAAAGATACTTTGATGCGCATTGACTTTAAGAAAACATTTGAAAGTTGCGATTTTGAAAATGCAAAAACGAAAATTAGTGGTTTGAAGATTGAGCATTGGGAAGAGTTTGGGGCAATAATCAAAGAAAGCACAAACCAGCAAATGACATTGTTTTGAAAAGTATGAACGCCCAACAAAGTGTATAAATCAACAGCTTAAAATTACTTTATTCCTTTTACTCTAAAATTAACCACCTCCGGTCTATTTCCAATTCTAATTGGAGCTACAGAAGTTCCATAGCCTGAAGAAATATAAAAGTGGGTGTTTTTCTTTTTTAAATATCCCCAATCTTCTTCGAATATCGCTCCGGTTATATAGTTAATAGGCCAAAATTGTCCGCTATGAGTATGCCCCGAGAATTGCAGGTCAATTGGAAATTCAGCGGTTTTAGCTAATTTATATGGTTGGTGGTCAAGCAAAATTACAGGTAGATTTAAATCCAAATCCTTTGTTAATTCAGCAAGTGATGTTCTTGGCTTATTTGACATTCCTTCTCCCTGAATATCATCTCTGCCAATAATATAAAACTTATTGTCAATCAACACAGATGTGTCTTTTAACATATGAATTCCATTTTCTTCGAAAAAATCTAATTCTTTATAAGCCCGGCTAATATATTCATGATTTCCCAAACAAGAGTAAACTCCATATTTCGATTTTATTCCTTTAAGATATTCTAAAAGTTTATTGTGTTTAACTACTTCAATATTATCATCAATTATATCACCGCCAATTATGACAATATCAGGATTTAAGTCGTTAATCATTTTAACTAATCTTAAAGCCTTAGTTTTATTCACCATGGTTCCAAGATGAATATCGCTAACGGCAACAATATTTAAATCTTCGATTAGCTTTTTATTTATAGCAATATCAATGCTTTTAACTCTCGGCGATTTTGCATTTATATATCCGGCAATAAAAACTATTGAAATAAGCGAAAGAGAAATTATACCAATAATAATTTTAGTTTTTTGATAGTTTGCAGTAATAAACTCAGGATAAAAAGGAATAATAAAATTTATCAATCTAATCAAATCGAAAAAGATAATAATAAACAAAGCATAAATAAAAAATGCTGCTCCAACCGAACCTATTCTAATTAAAGTTTCACTAAAAACATTTATTGAAGCCTGTTCAATTACTTTTCCTAATATAAATGCAGAAACCAAAAAGATAAATAAAACCAAAAATGGAGTTGAACTAACAAATGTTCCTTCGAAGCTTTGCATTGTCCTTTTAATAACATAAAAAGCAGCTAAACCGAAGACTGTAATAAAAACCGAAAAAAAGACTATCATTCTCATAAATTTATTAATGTGTCAAGCCCGGAAAGAGTTTGACAAAATTAGGGTGTCAAAAGTATGAAAAAAGAGGATTTAAAATAGAAGCTAATTTTAATACTTCACAACTAAAAGAGAAATAAATATATGCTTTGAATCTTTAGTTTACTATAAACTTAAACTCTTTATTTTCATTATTCTCATATATTATCCTTCCGAAATATATTCCGGGTTTCCAATTACTGACATCTATTTCGACATTCGGTGTTCGGTGTTCAGTATTAATTATTTTTTTCCCTTCTAAATTGTAGATTTCCATTAAGACAATCTCTTGATTATTATTGCTAATATCAATTGTAATCTTTTCATGAGCCGGATTTGGATATAATTTTACATTATGTGATCTATTAATTTCCGGAATAGAGCCATACATATCTACTCTCATTGTATAAAACATTATTCCATCTATCTCATTGTAAATACAAATCAATGTATTTGGATAAGTTGCACCTTTACATCCCATAGGTAAATCAATATTAAATTTTATTGTGGTATCATTTAAAACAACCACAGAGTCTGTGAATTCTTCAATGGGTATAAAATTATAAGAAACGATATAATTAGTATCCTGGGTAAAATGAGTATTATTTCCATATACGGTAATTTTCCATGACTGCCAATTCAAATTATGGATAGAGTCCGGTGTTATTTCTGCAATTTGTGATTTGGAATCATTCATTACTAATATATTATCCTTCCCAACAATAAGTGTGTCAATAGAATTCCTATAAACTGCACTGAATAATCCATGATAATTATTGGGTACTGTAAAATAGACTTTTAATCTATATTGACTTAAAGGTGAAATTGAATCAGCTTGAATAGTATCGTTTTTAGTGTTTATAAAATAGCACGAATGATTCGTTGCTGACAAAAAAGAAGTTAAATAAAAAGTTTCTAATATGATTTCTTCCTGAGCACCGGCAGACACCATTTTTGGTATTTCATCATCAAAATAAAAAGGATTTCCAATTCCTGAAATTACTTGAATGGCAGAATCCAAATACATAGTATCGTCTATGCAATTATATATTTTTAAATGATAAATTCCTGTATCCTGGAAAGTTGTAGTAAAATATATATTTATATAGTAATCTTTGTATGAAAATGGAATCCAGAAATCCACAGTATCAACATCATTATAAAAAGAAACGTAATTAGAATCAACTGACTTAAAATGGGTTTTATGCCCAAAGATTGTGAAAGATTTAGGAGTATTGTCATATGTTATTCCCTGCAAAACACCTTGTATGCTTTGTGAGAATAATAAATTGCCAATAGTTATAAATGTGATAATGAGTATGGCTTTTTTCATCTGGATATAATATTAATTGTGTTATTTTAAACTTGTGTCAGCAAGAAAACTCAACAGATTTTGATTTTCAGAGAGTTTTTCCTGATCCCGATGAATATCGGGACTAAAGGGTGAACTCTCTGAAAATCAGCCCACCCTTTAGGGACGGGGAAAGGCTGATTTTTAATTTTGAGTAGTTTTCATGCAGACACTAACTAATTCTATAGTTTTAAATATTTTAATCAAAATCAAGGTAAAGTTAAGGAATAATTTTAATATTAAACTCAATAATTATTATTTAATTTATTATTATTTTTCATTACTGTCCTGGTAAATTTCGGTAGATTCTTCGCTTCGCTCATAATGACATTGTCTCTTGGAAGGAGAAGGAATATATTGGGGTTTACCCCGATAAATTCCCATCACAATCGCATTTTGTCATTCCGAATGGAGCGAAGCGGAATGAGGAATCTCTGTTTTGTTGCCTTCATCTTCCCCAAAATTAGGGCACTTCTTTCGTTTTTGAGCTTGGCTCTTTTTAATTATAACCCAAATTCAGTGCTAATTTTAAATGCAATTTATTTTATCAGCAGTTCCTTCAGCTTATTCAAATCTCCATTTACAACATTTAAATCAACAAATTCAGAGATTCCGGCGATTTTTCCTTTTTCGGAGAACTGCCAGATTTTCCAATTGTTTTTCTCCGGCTGTTTAATATTATTGTAATTCGCAATCCAAAATGTGTATTTATTGAATTCTTCATTATTTAAATAGCTTTCGTAAAAACTATCTCCTGTGTAAATAATTGGTTTTACATTATAATGCTTTTCAACTTTATCGAGCCAGCGTTTAATGCCAAGTTTCAATTTTTCTGTTGATTGAATTGAAGATAATGATTCAATATCAAGAATAGGAGGTAGGTCGCCTTTTTTGAGCTTAACATTTTTAATGAAATTTTCTGCTTGTTTAATCGAATTTTCATCAGGTCGATAGTAATGATAGACTCCATGGATGAAACCTTTGTTCAAGCTTTCTCTCCAATTATAAGTTAAATATTTGTCACGTTTTTTACTTCCAATTGTTGCTCTGATTATCACAAATGAAATAGAAACTTTATCATCAATTGAGTCAACTTGTTGCCAATTAATAATTCCTTGATATTGTGAAATGTCAATGCCAAAAGCCTTGTCCTTATTGTTTTCTAAAATACTGTTTATTTTACTTTTCTCTGAAAAAGAAACTATTCGATTGTTATTATGATTTTCAATTCTACTAATGAATATTTCTAAATAGTATTTTATTTCAGAACGATAGGCAATGCCAAAGCCAAATAAAACAATAAACACAAAAATTACTGTATGCCTAAATCGCAATTTTATTGAATGTTTTTTAGAAAAATTAATATTTCTCTGCAATTATTATGGTCTTTATTATGATTTAAATATTAAGCGAACATAATCATTCTACAAAAATCATAAAAGAAAAATTTAATTTTTATCGATTACAACTGATTATTTTTGATAAAATTCTTAGCTTTGATGTTTATTAATGGTAATTATTTTAGAATATCCAATAAAAAAAATGCTTTTTAAAATTCTATTTATCAACAATAAAACCTCCAAAATCATGAAAAAAATAATGAACTTTTTCAAGCTTGCAATTTTAATTTTATTTGCTTGCTTCACATCCAAACTAGTAAACGCACAATACACCCTGCAGAATCAGGATGTAACTCTTGACAGCCGTAATTACATAACAGCATGTTCTTACACTTTCACTAACACCAGCATAATAATCCCCGATACTCTTCAAGGTCATGCAATAAAAGGAATTGGACTAGCTGCATTTGAAGGCAAGGGAATTACAAGCGTAGTTTTACCCTCATGTCTTGAAAGAATTGAAGGCACTGCTTTCAGAACAAACTCTCTTACAAGCATTAACTTACCTGCCGGTCTTAAATATATTGGAAGACATTCATTCAGGGATAATAATTTAACAAGCGTTGTTGTGCCAAATTCTGTAGAGTTTATGGGAAACGAATGTTTTAAAAACAACAATATAACAAGTGCTACTTTAAGCAGCTCACTTGTATATCTGGGTTATCAGGCTTTTGTTCAAAATTCTTTATCATCAATCACTCTGCCTGCTTCAATAAATTATATTGGAGTGCAGGCATTTATTAGTAATTCAATTACAAGCTTTGTTCTTCCAAATAATTTAAGACCGGGTTTTCAGCATTGGAGAAACAGCAATGGTGATACACTTAATCCGGCTACCACAGTTACGGCATTGAATTTATCATATACTGCTTCAATTATCTATACCTTAAATGACACTGATGTAACAATGGAAAACGGCTATATCACTGACTGCCGTTTTGGTATAGGTACTGTTTTAACTATACCTTCTCAATTGCAGGGTCAAACCGTTATTGGTATTGCTGATAAAGACGAACAGGAAGCAGGAGTATTTTCTTTTATGGGCATCTTGGATATCAGCTTACCTAATAATTTCAAATATCTTGGCAAATTCTCTTTCAGTGATAACTCATTTTATTTTGCAGATATTAGCCTTCCGAATACTCTTGAACATATTGGATATTTTTCTTTTTACTGGAGTAATATAAAAAGTGTAGTAATACCAAATTCTGTAACATTTATTGACGAGTTGGCATTTGGATGGAATCCTAATCTTGATTCTCTTATTCTTGGCAACTCAGTTGAATACATTGGCAAACATGCATTTGTTAGAAATGGTATTATAAATCTGAGCATTCCCAATTCAGTTAAATTTATTGGGAATAACGCTTTTGAAACCAATGCGATTTCTACTCTCACTATTGGGAATTCTGTTGTTTATATTGGCAAATATGCTTTTAAGAACAATAGTCTCACTTCAATGACTCTACCAGCCGCAACCAAAATCGGTCATACATTCGTAAACTGGCTTGACGAAAACAGTGCTACACATAATGCTAATTCCAGCGTAACTAATTTTGATATTTACTATTCCGCAATATTCACTATTAATAATGGTACTGCTATTTTCAATGTCGCTGACAGCACGAGTGAACTGGAAAATGCAGAAGTTATTCTTAATGGGAACAGTTATTTTACCGATTACGCCGGTGAAGCAATTATTGCAGGACTTAATAATGGAACTCATCCTTACCAGGTGAAAAAACAAGGATATTTCGATGCAACAGGAAATGTTGTAATAAATAATGGCTTCGATTCAATAAATGTTCTTATGATGAAACTAACATATCAAAATGTTGAGTTTTATGTCAAGGACAATTCAAACAATCCAATTAGCAATGCAACATTAGTTTATGACAATAACACTTTAACAACAGATTTAAATGGCTATATTATTACGCAATCAGTAAGTGGTGGGACATATTCTTATGTTTTAAGTGCCCCCGGCTTTTTAGCTGACAGTGGAAATATAACTATTGCTAATAATGACACAATAATAAACCTTATTTTATATGTTGACACAACCGGTATAAATGAGATTTATGATGATATTTCAATAAAGCTTTACCCTAATCCTGTTGAGGACATTCTTCAAATAAGCTTCGAAAATTATTTAAGCAAATTTAAAATTATTGAAGTTATAAGTGTAACAGGACAGACCATTAAAAGCTATAAAACAATTGAGCAGTCATTTACCATTGATATGAGCGGCATAAGCAAAGGGCTTTATTTTATCAGTATTTCTGATGAAAATAATATTAAGAAAACATTTAAAGTAATTCGAAATTAAACTCCCGAAGTCCTAAGAAGGAGACTGGACAGGCAAGCAATTTAGTCCGCTTGGTAGATGTAAGGATTTTAATAAACCTTGATGAAATTACTGGAAAAATCTAATAAGAATTAGACTTACTTCTAATACTTCACAATTTTTCTAATAACAGAATGCTTTTCAGTTTCAACTCTAATAAAGTAAATACCGCTATTAAGATTATACAAACTAATTTTTTTTGTTCAAAATCTCAAAGACAGTTTCAGTCGAAAGTAATCTGTATCTTTGCAAATAAGTTTATACTTATGTAATAATTGATGGAAAACAGGAAGAAAGAAATAACAAAATGGATTCATATCTCCATTATACTTTTACTTTATACTGCCGTAAATCTATTTTTATATAACTGGGTAAGCATAGATTATTTATCTGATGGTGAAATTTATAATGGAATTGCACAAGCCCTTTTGAATTGTTCTGACACGATCAATCAACCAAGTGTTCGTAATCATGGAGGTGATATTGGGCAAATGCTGATGCCTGGATTTTCTGTTTTACTTTTTTTAATTTACAGCGTATTCGGAAATAACCTAATGCATTTTGTATGGTTTCAGATTATATTGAGTGGTGTTTCTATAGTTGTTTTTTATCAAGTGTTACGACGACTTACCTCTTCGGATATTGCGTTTATATTATGTGTTTTACTTGTTCTATTTGTTGAGATATGGCGCTACAATTTTGCTGGTATGATGGAGGCTACTACAGTATCGCTATTGATTTTTTTAACTCATTTTTTAGATAAATTCATTCGCAAACAAAATTTCCCTAATGTAATATACTTCAGCATAATATCTTTTGTATTAGTTGCTATCAATAACCGTTTTATTGTACATGTTTTTCTTGCTTTTGTATTGTTGCTTTGGAGTCATAGAAAAGATCTCAATCACCTAATTAAGATTTCTCTGGGAGGAATTCTTTTTATTCTTCTTATGTTGCCTTGGCACATTCGACAATATGGTGTATATGATAAATTTGTAGTTTTTGCACCTGAGCGAAATCAACTTGTGAATGACGTATCAGAGCAAACAGAAATAATTCTTAGTTACGAAGAATATATTGATGACTTAAAAATACCTTCTGTTGATCGGATGGACATCGATGATTGGCTTCCGCTTTTCACAGAAGCAAAATATCATCAACTTGTGGAAGAATATCATAATCAAAAGCGTGGTTATAAAGCTGATCGTTTTATTGGTTTCTTCGAGGTTATACGGACAGATTTCCGTTTGGGATATGGTAACCGAACAGATTTGATATACCCACCCAACATATATGGCAGCAAGCAACAAATGCGACTGTTCTTACACCTTGTAGTATATGGATTGGGTTTTCTGATATTGTTACCTTCCCTTATTTTCACTCTTCAAAAGAAAGACTTATTATCCCTTACCGGCTTTGCATTTTTTGTAGCACATATTTTTGTACACACCTACATACTATATATACCGCAGTATCGATTAACAATCGTACCTATTATCATACTTCTTTCAGCAAATGGGCTACAGCAAATATTTAAGTGGAAAGAAAGCCTTCAAAAATAACTCTAAAACGAAAATATCTTTCTTAGGCAGCATCTATTAATTTTATCAATAAGCCAAACTTAAATTATGTTAAATTGGAAAAAGCATAAGTAGTTGAATATCCTGATGGGAATTTCATATATAGCCTAGCGATCTGGACTGGACTTGAACCATAATTGCTAATTTATTAAATTTTACATTTTGTTCAACTCTTAAAAAGAGTAAAATAATTTTATGCTCTAAAAAGTAGGAAAACAATATGAAATTACAGGAAAAATCCAATAAGAATTAGTCTTACTTCTAATACTTCACAACTTTCTTAGTAACTGAATATTCTTCAGTTTCAAGTCTGATAAAGTAAACACCACTTTCAAGATTTGATAAACTGATTTTCTTATTCAATGTACCCGAAGCAGATTCTGTAGAACTAAAAACAATTTGACCAATTGGATTTAAAACTTTGATTTTAACAGTGTTTTGATTAAAGTTTTCACCGCTGACAATTATATTATCACTAAATGGATTTGGATAAGTTTTTAAATTGTATGGATTATTTTCATATTCTTCAATTCCAGTTGTGACTGTAACAGAACTGCCCATAAACAAATTCCCATCTACTGTAGATTGAGCATGTAAATCCCATGATGAAGATATACTAAAATTAGCGTCAAATTTTACTTCTGTATCGCTTACTACGTTTACATTGGTGACATTGGTTATTATCGAAACAAAGTTTTCAAAGAAAATATTTAATGTTGGGTCGGTAAAATGAGTGTTTTGGCCGATTAATGTGTAATTATTTGTTTGGTTAATAATTGCTGAATTGGGAGTTAGCGAAACCAAAGTTGGCTGATTTGGCATTTGATAAACTGTAAAGCAACTTGGTTTACTAAGACTACCGTCGAAGCTATTATAAACTCCGGCATCATATAATCCCAAAGGAGAATTTGATGGAATGCTAAGCTGTCCTGATAAAACTGTGTTACTTGAAACATTTATGGATGAAAGTTGAATCATAGTTGAGCTTCCCTGGTTAATCCAGGCATAAGTCATTGTTCCTTGTTGGAAGTTAGTGTTTTGCCCTGTTATCGTAACTGATAAATTATTCCCTACCAAACCACTATCAGGTGTAATAGAAATAATTTGCGGTGGATTTGGGTTTATGTTAACAGTGAATGCACTATATTTTGTCATATTTCCATCAGTTGTGTTAAAGGCATTTACATTCCATTGTCCCAATGTGGCGTTGTTTGGAATTGATAAATTTGTTACCATGCTTGTGTTAGAAGTTGGTACCATTGTATTTGGATACATAGTTTGTGAGCCTTGCGAAAACCACACAATTGTACCTGAACCTTGTGCAAAATGAGTGTTTTGACCACTAACTGTAACTGTCAGCGTTTGACCCCGATTCCCGGAAGTTGGACTTATAGTTGAAATTGTTTGTGCTGTTGATATTGCTATTTGTAAAGAAAAGATTATAAGTGCGAGTAGAGAAATTTTCTTTTTCATTATTGTTATTTTAAATTTTGGCAAAAATAGTAATTATATTTTTATAGACTTTAAAACATCAAAAAAGGTTGCGTGTTCTTTATTATTTATTCGACCAATTTTATGACAAAATAATTAAGATTTATCTGAAAAGACAATCGGTAATTTTCCTTAATTATTTAACCCATACATTTTTTTATAGTCATCAGCCTTTTCCGTTGTTATCGTACTATCAACTTCTTCAAGCAAAAAAATAGCTTCCTTGATTAGCTGCAGTTTGTACTCATGCTTTTCAATAACTGAATGTTTGTGGATTTTCAGCAACCAATCTTCTGAATCTAAAAACCTGTAAAAAGTACTTTTCAATAATTCATCATTTTGCTGCTCAATATAGTTTTTGGTGATTATAGGAAGGAAAACTTTTAAAGCTGCATAATATTTTTCATTTTCAGTTTCTGGCTTACAGTTTCTCAGATAATTATAAGCTGAATCAATTTTACCTTCATTATATTTTACAATGGCTAAATTAATTAAAGCCTCGTCGAATTGTGGGGAAATTGAAATAGCTTCTTTATAAAGTTTTACTGACATTTCATGATTTCCCATAAGCTCGTAAGACGTTGCCAAATCGTTAATTACTTGTTTGTGGTAAGGGTTAGTTTTGTAAGATTCATTAAAATCATTATAAGCTTTGTTTAAATTTCCAGAAAAAAACCATGCTGTTCCGCTATACCATTTTAATGGAGTGCTGGTTGGGTCAATTTGATAAAAGCATGAATAAGCTTTTTCTATTTCCATTATAACAGCTTGATTATTATTCAAACATCTATAATCAAAGGCTTTTACTGAATGTTTTTCTCCATTAATTCTTTTAATCCCAAATAATAAGGCTAATACTAAAATCAAAAAAACCGGAATAAAAATTAATTTGAAAATCTTCGGATTTAGATTTTTGCCGGGCTTTTTAATTCGATGATAAAGAGCAACAACGCTAATAAACATCAAATTAAGAATAATCGAATGACTAATTCTTTCTTTAGGAAAACTAAAAAATGAAATTATCATATAACTCAAAATCCCAAAAAACATAAATAGAGCAAAAAGCTTCTCATCTTGATTTTTCGATAATTTAATAATCTTGAAAATATAATAAATTATGGCGAAAAAGATTAGCAAATATGCTATTAAACCAAGTATTCCGGTTTCTGAAGCTACTTGTAAATAATCATTATGAGTCCTCTGAAAATTTGTATAATTACCTTTGTTTACTTCTCTTATTTCTTTATTCGCATATTTTGGTAAAATAATTTTCCAGTTACCGGCACCAAATCCTAGCAAAGGTTTATCCTTAATCATTTCAACTGAAGGATTCCACATGTCATATCTTTCCTTAACCGAACCAAAAGGGTCATTTTTTAGCCAATAAGCTTGTTTCTTTAAGGTTTCAGTGGAATCGAGTTTTGTATAAACAAAAAGTGAAGAGAAAATTATTATTGCAAAAGCAAAGGATATAAGTAAAAGATTCCTAATCAGTTTTCCATTAATTTGAAAACTTTTATAAAAAACAAATAAAAGAATAACAGAGAAAAATGTTGACAAGGCAAGAGCAAGCCAAACTGAACGAACTAAAAGTAAAATGATAATTAAAAGTTCAACTGAAGCACTTACAATAGCTATCCATCTCCAAATCTTTTTATCTGTTACAATCAAAAAAGCAGCAAAAGGAAAACTCAAAATTAAAACCTGGGCATAAAGATTACGTTGGGAAAATGTGGCTGTAATAAGATAGGTGAATTGATGATTGAATTCTTCCCCGGGTAGTAAAATGATGATTTGAAGCAATCCAATTATAGCTGCAGTTAAACCAAAAACACAAATAAATTTACTGATAAACTTATAAGTGTTTTCTTGTTTTGATATTAATAAAACACCTACAATAAAATATACTAGAAAGACGAAATTCTTTAAAACATCAACAATAGCTTCTGATACCAAGGTTGATTTGAAAATTGAAATCAAGCTGATAACTATAAAACCTAAATAGAATAAAAATGCATTGTTTTTAACAATACCCGTTTCAAAATAAGCCTTTTTCTTTTGCAAGATAAAAATGACAATCGAAAACAATATCATAATAAAAACAACTGCCAGAAACTTAGACCATAGTGCTGTATCTAAAATGGATTTAGTAATACTTAAAGATTTTGGCCAATATTTGTCATTTATAATAGAATCAATGTTTAAAAACGGAATTACTAAACTTGCTAAAATAAAAACAACTCCCGGGATAAAGATATTTTTTGACTTGCTTATCACAATTTGCTATTTATTTATGAAGTCTAAATTTCAACTAGTAAACCACCACTTTTTGAACTATAACTTTGTTATTAAAATTGGCTTTAATAAAGTAAATCCCCGAACTAAGTTTTAGTTTTATAGTTTTATTAAATTGATTTTTATTTAATTTATAAGTCGAAATTTCTTGACCATTAATATTATAAATTCGTATTTCAACATCTTCATTTTGTTCGATAATTATCGAGAAATCACCTTTGTTTGGATTTGGATAGATTTTCATCCTTTCATTTTCTACACCATTTTCAGAAATCCCAACACCAAAATCAATAATATTTGAAGTATCAGAAATACACCCATTTGAGTCTGTTTGAATCACATAGTGAATTCCATAATGAATTGGTTTGTAAGTTTGATTTATTGCTCCTAAAATAGCTCCGGCACTATCATACCATTGATTTCCATAAGTTGCAGATGACCATAAACTATCTCCGTAAATTAAACTATTTAAAGGAGTTTGTGGTTTTGGATGAACCGTAATTGATATTGTCTGAGTAGTATCAAAGCAAGTTCCCAGGCTACAAATAACAGAATATACTCCACTTGTTTTTGCAACATACAATGGGTCATTTGCCCCGGGAATTGGGGAATTATTTAATAACCATTGAAAATTAAATATTGATGGCTGAGGTCCTGAAAGTACTGCACTATCTCCATCGCAAAAAGTGGTGGGGTCAACTGTTACTATATTACCAACACTAAATGCAGTATATCCAATAATTAACTCTTTGTTTCCGCTTATAGATTTTGTGAATGTGTTATTGATGGTATTTTGACTGGCATTTAAATTTGTCCAGGCTGTGCTTGCATTATCATTCCTTCCGAGTAAGTCTAATGAATTACATCCACCAGTGTTTGCATTTCCATAATTAAGAACTGCATTATAAGTCGAATTTGGAGAGCCAAATACAGCTATTCCCCAATAATGAGTTGTATCAATTCCTGTGTTTGCTGTTGGAATGTTAATGCTATTTGGTGCTTCATCAACTCTATAAATATGAACTGAAGATGGAGAAGCACTTGCATTGCTAACAAATAATGTGTCTTGATTAATCCCTGTTAAACTTACGTTGAAAGGGCTGGTATAGGTAAAAGCACTACTATCACCAATTGGTGCAGCAGATGTAATCCAAATTGGTGTGCTTGCTAATGTTGCTGTATTTGTATTTACGCTATGGTCGGCAGTTGTTGTTCCTGTACCCTCATCAAATTTCCAATAGGCTTTTAGGTTTGCATAATTTGGGTGAGAAGAAGTTATTTTTTTGCACATCCATGTTCTTATTGTACTCTGTGAAAGTGCAACATTCCACAATTTTACTTCATCAATTTTTCCATTGAAATGCCTGAAGCCACCTCCTGAATTAACGGCTGCACCAATTCTTAAATTACTATTATCAGTATTTATTGAGCCGCTATACAAGGTAGTACCAACCAATTCACCATTAACATATATTTTTAGTGCAGAACCATCATAAGTTCCAACAACATGATTCCAAGTGTTTAGCGACATAACTGAAGTTGCTGTAACTACTTCTTTCCAGTTGCTTGTGGTGCCAATATTAAATGATAATTGCCCATTTCCACCACATCTAAGAACATAACCATATTGATAGCTTGAACTCCACATTTCCTTACTTACAATTGAGCCTCCCCAGGAATTTGCATCCCAAAATGAAGAATTTATCCATGCTTCAACAGTAATTCCTGTTGTCATGTTTAAAGAAGCACTATTTGTAACTTCAACATAAGCTAAAGTGCCAAAATCCAATGCTTTTCCTGAACCCGGGGATTGGGCATTTAAGCTTATCGAAACTGAGAATGTTAATAATGAAAGAATTGTTAATAGCTTTTTCATAATTGATTTTGTATTTAATAGTGAATAAATAATACAAATTTACACAAACGTATAAAACTAATGAGTAAGAAATTATATAAATGTTTTGAAAAACTATTTCTATTGAAAATTATACTATTCTAAGAAATCAAATAATTTAGTGAATAACTACTTTTCTAACTTGTTTCATTTCATCATTCATTAATTGAATATTATAAATTCCTTTAGGAAGATTGGATAAATTGAGATAATGCTTATGGATTTCACCTAAACTTTGAATTTCTTCGCCATAAACTTTTTTGCCAAGTAAATTGTAAACTGAAATCTTAATAGGCATTTTGACAAATTCATTTCTTTTGGAAATATTTATATCAATTGTGAATATTCCTTTATTTGGATTTGGATAAATATTTATGTGCAAATTCTTTTCAATTATTTCCTGAATTCCTGTTGTGTCAGGTGTAATAAAAGCCATTGTATTAGCAACATTTGAACGTGAAGAATTGTAGTTAGTATTTGCTTTAGAAAATATAGAATCTGGATAACATCCCGTTGCTTTAACAACTTCA
>JAIPBB010000117.1 GCA_021739805.1 Saprospiraceae bacterium
ATCAAACAGGTTTACGACCTTTTGAATTATAAGGATGTACCATTCCATAGAAAAAAATCCGTAGTGGTACCTGTGGAAATTTCAAAAAATGATTCTTCTTGATATCAAGTAGTTATAAATTATTGACTGCAATGTGGGTTAAAGCTTTGCTTTTGTTTTAATTAACTGTAAAACTGTTTCGCCTATCCCCCCATTTTGCTGTAAAAAATGAAATCTTAGTCTTTTAAAATTTTATAATTTTGCTTCCTGCCATTATTAATTTCCATAATATAAATCCCTGGAGATAGTTTACTTACATCGATTTTAACATTTTCAGAATCCAATTGACCTGACATGATTTTTCCACCTAAAAGGTCGTGAATTTCGTAAGTATTTCCAATAAAGTTTTTATTTTGTTTCACATAGAGTACTTCTTTTACAGGATTTGGGTATATAGCAACAGAATTATTTAAATCCAAATTTTCTATTCCTGTTTCATCCTTAAAAATATGAACCGCAGCTGAGGTATCGGTGCAGCCATTATAGCTTACAATTACTGCATAATCACCTGTGGTATCAGCCACATAAAACTGGTTGGTTGCCCCGGAAATGGGTAGCATAGAATTGTTATAGTCTAACCATTGATAGATAGCAGAATCTTGATGTGCAGTGATGGTATCGCCTGAGATTATAGTAGTTACATCCACATCACGGATGGCAACAGTAAAACTAACATTACAACCTGCCACCAAATAATTCACCACGTAAGTATTGGGAGCACTATTTTTTGGCGTAAAACTTCCCGTTAAAGGATCAATATCTAAACCTAGAGGATATGATGAGAATGTTCCACCAGTTCCACCAGTCAAGGTGCAAGTTTGAAGATTATTGTCGTCGTAACAGTAAGTAGTATTGGAATATTGAATACTAGGACTGGAATTTAAAAAGACATAATCACCATCATTATTGCTAAAATAACCAGAATACATATCAATATAGTTATCATTATTTATAAAGCCTATAGCCATCCCATGTGAGCTTGAACCAGCAGGAGCTTGATAACAAAGCCCATATCCGGACATCTCAGTTTTTGTCCATATTTGAGGAGCTGAACTATAAAAACTCATAAAAACATCGAGATCACCATCGTTATCAAAATCGTAAAGGTGAACAGCTTTGCAATAGTTGCCCGTTGCCACAGTGGTGTCTAATGTAAAAACTGCGGAACCGTTATTTTTCCATATTTCAGAGCCGCCACTTGATAGGCCAATCCATGCATCTAAATCGCCATCACCATCTAAATCACCCAAATCTAAATTGCTACCGGATGCACTAAAGGAAGTTCCTGATTGAGTAAAAGTACCAGTTCCATTATTTAAAAACACCGAATTACTAGCTGATGAATTATTGCTAGTTACAAAAGCATCCAAATCTCCATCTCCATCCAGATCACCTAATTCTACATCATCTCCTTTAGCTCCTGTTATAGTTTGAAACAGTGTAAAAACTCCATACCCATTATTTTTAAACAATTTACCACTTGAGCCTGATTTATTTGGAATGAAAATATCAATGTCGTTGTCATTGTCAACATCGCCAATTGCAGCATTATAAGCAGCAATATTTGAACTGACAGTAGTCACACTAAAAACCCCTAATCCATTATTTATCAATATTGTTAAGCTAGCAGAAGTGTAAAAAGGAATAGCAATAATATCTAAATCATTATCACCATCAACATCGGCTACGTTCACTCCGTAGAAATCTCCATTTGTACCTGTAGCATATTGGGCATTTAAAGTAAAGATGCCGCTTCCATTATTAAAAAACACATCCACTCCATAATATGCACCAATCGACACTGCATCTTGGTCTCCATCTCCATCAAAATCTCCCAATCCAACTCCAAAAGTAGCAGCAGAAGTTACCGGCTCAATTTGCTGTTGATAAGTGTAATTACAGCATTGAGCATAGGTTTGAGTACTTGCCAATAATAAAATTGCAATAATCCAGAATGTTTGTAGTCCTTTTTTCATATGTTTAATTTTTTTGGTTTGGTATAAAAATATATCACAATATTACTAATATTTTTTTATTTATGGTCAATACATTCCAATAATTTCCGGGCAGATTAATTACCAAACATTCAACATATTACGCTTTAATTTTATTCAAATTTTGTTTTGCAAAGAATCTACAGAATTGTTTTGCCCGGCTTGTGTTTGCTTATAAAAAAATATATAGAAATGTAATTATTGTTATTATTTTGAATATATTTGAAGTGAAATTAATGGGTATAGGCAACTAGAGTAGGTTGGATATAAACTATTAATGGTGGTTATTTAGGTTGTCAAAAATTAAAACAAAACATTTATAAATATGAAAATGCGAATTCTATTCTTGATATCCTTTTTGTTCATATTTATTTGTTCTTACGGACAAACCAAAAGAAACTATGATAGATTAATTCAGGAGGCATTGAAAGAGTGGAAAAAAGAAATTAAAATTTCTGATACTCTGGTTATTGAAATTATCCCTGAAACACAAGATGAATATGACAAATATTATGAATTGACAAATCCAAACAATGGAGAAGAATTTCATAAAATGTATAATTTTTTAGAAAATCAGATTTATTACAAAGGAATTGTTGAACAAAACAATAAAGAAATAATTAAGAAAGTGATATTATTGGCTCCGTACGTCGATGGAGAATACGCTGAAAGTTATTTTGATTATTTAGACTATATTGCAGAAAAAGATAACAAAATATTCTGTGAGCTTTTTAAAGACATCGCAGAAAAAGAAAAAAGATTTGAATCATATTTTGAAAAAAAATGCCAAAATAAAAAACAATAACGTTTGCTAATCAAGCAACTCGCCCCATCAGCAAACACTAACAGGAAGAAGCTCTCACACCAAACCAAAAGTTTCAAATTTTGTTTTGCAAAGAATCCACAGAAATATTTAACTAAGAAGTGTTCAAGTATTTTAAGTGAAAGATTACTCCCATCCAATTCAAATCCAATTTCACCAACAATATTTTTCTTGATATTTTCTTCCATTTATAGTATTTTAGCCTATTCTAATATTTCCAACCCTAAAAACAAAAATTATGGAGCATAAAAATTGGTATGATGAAAAAGATGAAATCTTACATCAAAAAATAATTGGTCCCTATTCAACAGATGAGGCAATAGAATCAGGAAAGCTTTATATTGAGCTTTTGGAAGGGAAACCTTACAGACAAATGATTGTTGACCTTACTGAAGCCGGCAAAATGGAAAGTCGCGACACAAGATCAATCACAAATGAACAATTAAATATTGCAAAAATTACTGATGTTGCTTTTGTTGGAGCTAATGCTGCCACACGTATGATTGCAAAAGTACTTATGAAACTTGGCAGTCTTAAAGCAAACAGTAATTTCGTTGCAACTGTTGACGAAGCAGTTGTATGGATAAAAAATAGGAGATAAAAAAAATGGAAGAAAAAATTAATATAAAAAACATAAAGAAAAGAGTAGAAAAAATCGAAGACGTTTTAGCTTCAGTAGCAGCAGGTGATTTGGATGCCAGATTAGAGTCGGATATAGAGGATGATTTCACAGGAATTGAAGCCGCAATTGACATTTTGATTGATGATTTAACATTCGAACTCAACAATAGTGAGAAGGCACAAAAAGAACTTCAAGCTCAGCTAGAGAAAGTTAATGAGCAGCAAAAAACAATTTTACAACAACAAGAAGATTTAATGGAATTATCCAGTCCCGTTTCAAAAGTTTGGGATAATATTTTGATACTTCCTGTTATTGGAACTCTTGATAGCCAGCGCACTCAAATTATGATGGAGAATTTATTGCAAAAAATTGTTGATACAGGTTGTACAATGTCAATTTTAGACATAACCGGTGTTCCTACTGTTGACACTCAAATTGCAAATCATTTGTTGAAAACTGTTACATCTGCCCGATTGCTTGGTGCAGAGTGTATTATATCAGGAATTAGCCCGGCAATTGCACAAACAATTGTTCATCTTGGAATTGACCTTTCGGCAATTAAAACCAAAGCTACTCTTCAGGATGCTATGATTTATGCTATGAGCAAGAACAAAATAAAATTTGAAGTATCCAAAGAGAACTTTCATCAGGATGAAGCATTTGATAAAAATGAATACAAATAATTAAAATTCTATGTTACAGGAAAAGCGAATACCTATTATAAAAATCCGTGAGTTTTTAATTGTTTCTATTCAAGTTGACATGCATGATAAGATGGCAATTCAATTACAATCGCAGATACTATCTGAAATTGAAAAAACCGGAGCTAAGGGAGTTTTAATCGATATTTCGGTTTTAGAAATGGTTGATTCATTTATTGGCAGAATGCTATCAGGAATGGCTTCAATGGCTTCAATCATGGATGCTTCGGTTGTGATTGTTGGAATGCAGCCGGCAGTAGCAATAACTCTAGTTGAACTTGGTCTTGAAATGCCTGGAGTTGACACAGCTCTCAATATGGAAAAAGGTATGGAAATGCTTGAAGCCAGACTAAAAGAAAATCACTAACCCCATAAATGCAATTTAAAATGCTAAATGGAGCAAATAATAATAATTGGGAAATTTTAACAAATGAGCAAATTGAAACAGAATTTGACATTGTTACTATGAGAGGTATGGTGAGACATTTTGCAAAGCTAAAAGGTTTAGGAATTGTTGACCAAACAAGAATAACTACCGCAGTTAGTGAACTTCTAAGGAATATGTTTCAATATGCAGGAGGCGGAACCTTTACAATTGAAACGGGAAATTTTGAAGATAAAAAAGCCCTGATAATTTCATGTATTGATAATGGTCCCGGAATTCCTGACCTTGAATTAGCAATGAAGGATGGTTATACTTCCGGTGCCGGAATGGGATATGGATTACCCGGAGCTAAAAGATTGGTTGATAATTTTGAGATTGAAACAGAAGTTAATAAAGGGACAAAAGTGAGGGTTATGAAATGGATTTAAACCGTAATCAACTTGAGCTTTATGCAATTAATAAGAATTCAGATATTGGATTATGCAGGCGAAAAGCTGTTAGTTTAGCCAAACAAATAGGTTTTAATGATGTTAATTCAGGTGAAGTTGCAATCATTATTACAGAATTGGCTACAAACGTTCTCAAGCATGGAGGTGGAATTGGGAAATTCCTGATTAATAGAATTGAAAATAATGAAAATAACGAAGGAATTGAAATTTGGTGCTGCGATTCCGGGAATGGCTTTAAAGATATTCAAAAAGCCAGCGAAGATGGATATTCCGACAAATCAAGTTTGGGTCTCGGAATAGGTGCGATTCGAAGGTTATCCGATGAATTTGATTTTAACCCGAATGTGCCGGAAAACCTAAAGAGCATAATCGAAAATGGTAGTTACAATTACAAGAATTGCATTCGAACAACCAAATGGCTAACAAAAACAAACTGGATAATAAAAAACAATAATATTTCAATAGGCGCTGCTTCCCGAGCTAAACCCGGCGAAACACTAAATGGAGATGATTATGTAATAGTTAATTTAAGCTCAACCTTAGTTTTAGTAGCCTTGATTGATGGGCTTGGTCATGGCAAACATGCTCATTTTGCTTCCAATCTTGCTAAAGAACAGCTTTTGTTAAAAAAAGACCAACCTATTGAACTAATTATGCAATATGTTCATAATGCATTAAAAGGCTCCAGAGGTGCTGTTTTAGGGCTGTGTAAAATTGATACTGAAAAAGAAAAGCTAATATTTACCGGAATTGGAAATATCGAAGGACAAGTCTTTAATAAAAGTGACAGTAAATCCTTAATCTCCTTTGGTGGGATTGTAGGGCATAATATGAGAACACCAAGAGTGTTTGAATTCGATTTTAAAAAAGGCTATACTTTATGCATTTATTCTGACGGAATAACTTCAAACTGGAAAAATCAAGAAATTGATTGGAATGAAAATCCACAGTCGAATGCAGAAAAATTATTAAATAATAATTCAAGAATTAGTGATGACGCAACAGTTATTATCATCAGGCACACCGCATAAAATAGGTAATATAAGCGTTCAATTTGAAGCTGATGTTGTAAGAGCCAGAAATCTGTGCTCTTTACTCGCAAAGGAGCTACAGTTTGACCAAACAAGCTGTATTCGCATTGGCACTACTGTTTCTGAATTATCCCGAAATATTATAGAACATGGTCAAGGTGGACATCTTGAGATATATTTTATTGATAGAAAAAATGATTCTGATGGTTTGCTCTTTGTGTTTGAAGATAAAGGCCCGGGGATTAAAGATTTAGATATAATACAATCAGGAAATTTCAAATCAAAATCAGGAATGGGAGTTGGGCTTATTGGTTCTCAGCGACTAATGGATGATTTTGAAATAGACACAAAGATTGGTAAAGGAACAAAAATCACGACTGCAAAATGGCTTCATCAAAAAATCAATAAACTTTCAACCGATAAAATTTCACAATTACAGTTTGCTTTCAAACAGTCAATTGAAAGAGGCGACGAAAGTATGGTTGACACTATAAATGCTCAAAATAATGAGCTAATAATTCTTTTGCAAAAACTCCAGGAAAGAAGCAACCAGGTTGAAGCTATAAACTATGAACTTGAAGAAACAAACAGAGGAATTGTTGCACTTAACCGTGAATTAGAAGACAAAGCTATTGCGATTGAAAAAGCAAAACTCGAAGCCGAATTAGCAAATAAAGCCAAAAGTGAATTCCTGGCAAATATGAGCCACGAAATTAGAACTCCAATGAATGGAATTATTGGAATGTTGGAAATCGTTATGCCAACCGAACTTAATGCAGACCAATATCAATTTTTGAAAATGGCTAAGGATAGTGCTGATATTCTTTTAAATCTACTTAACGACATACTCGATTTCTCCAAAATTGAAGCAGGCCAACTGGAACTGGAATCAATAGATTTTAATATTAGGGATATTGTTGAAGGTGTTTCCGATGTTAATATTCAGAAAATCGATCTAAAAGGCCTTGAATTTAATGTTCATATAAAAAATAATGTACCTGAATATTTAATTGGCGACCCCGTTAGAATCAGGCAAGTGATAATTAACCTTGTAGGAAATGCAATAAAGTTCACAGAATCAGGTGAAATCACACTTACTGTTGATTGCCTCGATAATGATGTGAACAAAAAACTAAGTACAGACAATCAAATTGAGCTTTTGTTTTCTGTTAAAGACACAGGAATTGGAATACCCAAAGACCGTCAGGATGCAATTTTCGAAAGTTTTTCACAAGCCGATAGCACAACTACACGGAAATATGGAGGAACAGGTTTAGGTCTTACTATCTGCAAAAATCTTGTTCAGTTAATGAATGGAGAAATCTGGGTAAATAGTATTGAAGGAGAAGGAAGTACTTTCTTTTTTACAACTATCCTGGAAAAATCAGAAAAGTGTATAAAGAAACGAATTCGTAAAATCGAAAACTTCCAGGGTTTAAAAGTTTTGGCTATAGACGACAATAAAACAAACCGTGTGATTTTAAGTGAGACTTTGAAATCATTTGGTTTTGAAGCTGATGTTTTCAAAACCGGACAAATAGCCCTGGATTCTTTCAATAATAACTTAAAAAAATCACCATACGATTTAATAGTTACTGATTATCAGATGCCTGAAATGAACGGCTATGACTTATGTAAAAAAATACGTGAAATAAGCGATGTTCCAATAATAGTTCTTACATCAGTCGGAGCCTGGGGCGATAAAAGTATGTTTATGAATCTTGGGAATATAGCTTATATGGCAAAACCTGTAAAACAATCACAGTTCTTCAACAATATTGTTAATCTGTTGGGAATCGAGAAAGATGAGGCAGTGAAACCCAATAATAAAAATGAAATTATAAATACTGAACTAACTGAACTTCTGAAAGACCAGAAACCAATAAAGCTATTACTTGCAGAAGACAACATTATAAATCAACAAGTTGCAAAAATGTTATTAAAAAGATTAGGAATCCCTGTTGATGTTGTTAGCGATGGAGAACAAGCTATTGATGCAATTAAGAATTATGATTATGACCTTGTGCTAATGGATGTTCAAATGCCAAATCTTGATGGACTTTCAGCGACCATTAAAATAAGAAAAGAATTAAAGAAATTAGAACTTCCAATTATAGCTTTAACAGCAAATGCTATGAAAGGCGACCGTGATGAATGTTTAAGTGCCGGCATGAATGATTATATATCAAAACCAATGGTTACGGGTGAATTAATAAAAATTCTTGAAAAGTGGCTTGTTAAATAAACATAGTTCTGAATTATTAGAATAAACATTTGATAAAAATTCAATGGTAAAACAAATAAAATTACTGCTTGCAGAAGATAATCTAATAAACCAGAGAGTAGCCAAATCAGTTTTAGATAGATTAGAAATTCCATTTGATATTGTTAATGATGGTGAACAAGCTATTCAGGCAGTTCAGAAATTTGATTATAGTCTTGTATTAATGGATATTAAAATGCCTAATCTTGATGGAGTTTCTGCAACTATTAAAATCAGAAAGGAATTAAAAATGCTTGATTTACCAATTGTTGCATTAACAGCAAATTCAACCCAACAGGATAAAGACAATTGCTTTAATGCAGGCATGAATGACTTTATTACTAAACCTCTACTCCCTGAAAAGCTGTGTAAAATATTAGAAAAATATTTAGAAAAATAATTACTGCTTAGGATACTTAAATGTACTTTTAAAAGTATTCATATATTCAGTCCAATCATTTTGTTTTAAATAAGCATTTTCACCGAAATATTTAATGATAGGCTCGAACTTTAGAACATCCATATAACCTGGAACAGTAGTTAACAATTCCATTTTTTCATTTAAAAAAATATAGCTTGGATATGACATTTTCCCTTGCAACAAGGCAACAGCCAGTTGATGTGATGACCTTCGAACACCCGGATTTGGGTTTACAAAATCCTGTCCTCCATAGTTTACAGTATCAGAACGTTCAGCATTAAATTTCACACAATAAAAATTCTTGTTCATATAGTTTGCTACTTCATAATCTGAAAAAGTTGTAGCATCCATTTTCTTACACCATCCACACCAATCGGTGTACATATCAATAAAAACTTTTTTTGGAGTTTTTTTGTTAAGTGCCACAACTTCTTCAAAAGTGTACCATTTGATTTTTTCATTTTGTGAAAAGCTTGATATTGAAATCAAAATAAAAGCAATAATAATTGAAGTTCTAATATTCATAAATTCAGATATTAATTTTTGACAAAAATAAATAAAATATTTGCATAAAGAAATACACCTAAATTATAAGTACTTAGAGTGTATAGTGCCTAGAGTATGGAGTACTTAATTGTCTAATATATTGATTATGATAATGTATTTTTATTAAAATCTATAATCCCAAAAATACAATAGCAAAACCGCTTAGAAATATAATTGCACCAGCAATAGCGTGCATATATCTTTCAAGCTTACCGAAAGGAAGTAATTTAATGCCAAAGTAAGCGACAATGACCACAGTTAGCATAGTTAAAATGGTGGTTATAGCAAACACTGATGTTATAATAATTAATCCAAAAGTACTGCTTTCAACTGCAGGATACATTAACAAAGGAATTAAAACTTCACAGGGTCCGAAAACAAATATTGTGAATAATATCCATGGAGTAATGTTTTTTTTGTGAATATGGTCGTGTTCATCTTCGTGTTTATGCTCGTGTGCATGAACATTACCATCATCATGTAAGTGAAAATGTTTATGTGGTTTGTTCTTAATTGCTCGCCACATACCCCAGGCAAAATATCCTAAACCAAATATGATAAACAACCATGCAGCAATATTCCCTCTATATCCTTCGAGAAATTCAATTTTGCTTACTCCAAAGCCAAAAACAATTCCAATTGTACCAATAACAACAGAACTACCAACATGCCCTATTCCGCATAAAGTTGTTATCCAGATTGTTTTGAATAATGACCATTTTCGGGCTTTGGCCATTACAATAAAAGGCAGATAATGATCAGGGCCAAATATAGTATGAAGAAAACCTGTGGTTACTGCCAGACCCAATAAAATTGACAATTCTTCTGTCATATATGTCGATTTAACGAATACAAATATAATGAACTTATCATTAATTTCAATCTTTGAGCAAAAAAAAATATCAAAACAAAGGTTTGAACTTTAGAGCATATAGGTATTAATAGGTCTTTTTAAAACTGGCACACTATTTGAAATTTCCAGACGGAATTTAAAAATCAGAAGTCATGAAAACTAAAAGATTAATTACAGCCACATTAATTTCCTTAACTCTAACATTTGTAATATTTTTATCTTCTTGCTATACAGACCATATTGGATATGATGGTCGTCCCGGAAATGCGTTTTTATCAATTGATTATAGTATTATAGAACCTGAATATCTGGATGCAGGAACTAGTGCAATACCATCAGTTTTCGAATGGGGTAGATATTATAGAGCATATCCGGGTTATTATTCACTTTATTATGAAGGATACTTTTGGAATGGTCATTTTTGGGAATTTTATGGTTGGGAGATTGAATATGAAATATGGGAGAATTATGGAGAACCCGGAGGACACAATTATAATGGAAGAGATGGTGTAGATTCATATTTCGATATTATTTGTTCACCATTCGGACCTTATGAATATAGTAATGGAAGAAAAGCTGACTTAATAGGAAAGTATAAGTTGCTCGATTCAAATGAGGATGCCAACTTCACTTTATTCGAAGAGAAAGAAGAACTTTCAATAAAAATAAAATATAAAAAAGTTGAAAAAAGTAAAAGAAAATTGATGTAAGAAAAAACGCCCTGGAAAGGGCGTTTTTTTATATCTCAATTTCTCCTTTTAAAAATGTAACAGCTTTTCCTTTAATATAAACTCTTGAATCATGATATTCGCAATACAACTCTCCCCTCCTATTCGACAATACTGATGCTGACAAATTATTCCTTTTTAATCTTTTAGCCCAATATGGGATTAATGTTGTGTGTGCTGAACCTGATACAGGATCTTCATTTAGTCCTGCTTTTGGAGCAAAGAATCTTGACACAAAATCAACATCTTTACCGGGAGCTGTAATTATAATACCAAGGCAATCTAAAGTTCTCAGAAGTCTATAGTTGGGTTTGATAGAGTTTATTTCATCTTCCGACTCATAAATAACCATAAAATCTCTTGATTTGTAAACTTTAGTTGGAATTACGGAAAGTCCCTTTAATAAATCAAAAGGTGGTTCAACTTCTATAGCTTCAGTTGCCGGGAAATCTAATGATAGTATGCTCGCTTCACGACTTACCGTGAGAGATTGCGATTTTGTGAGAAATTTAATTGTGTCTTTTTTATAATCTAAATAATTGAAAATTACATGAGCTGCGGCTAATGTGGCATGTCCACATAAATCAATTTCAATTTCGGGTGTAAACCATCTCAATTCGTAGTCGTTGTCCTTACTAACAATAAAAGCTGTTTCAGATAAATTGTTTTCTGCTGCGATATTTTGTAATAACTCATCATCGAGCCAATCATAAAGCGGACATACAGCTGCCGGATTTCCACCAAAAAGCTTATCCGTAAAAGCGTCAACCTGGTAAATAGGAATTTTCATGTGTCTAAATTTTGTAATTTAATTAAACAAAGGTTTTCAAGAATATTATGCAATCAATCATAAGAATAGCTAAAATGGAATTCACATCCTTTAGCTATCGAAATTCATCTATTATAGTGTGATTCCAACATTGACATTTTATAGCATCATAATTTTTCTATCTTCAAAGATACAAAGATTTACAATACTTATTTCTAAATATAATAAAAAAATGACACTACTAATGATTAAGCAAGCATCCGTAAACTCAGCATAAAATAGGCTGATAGTAAATCAACATTTCCCATCTAAAAAGAAATATTTCTATTTTTTTTTAATCCTTTTATGATGAAGAAAGAATGATAATTAAATTCCAAATAGCTTAGCATTCACGATATTTATATATAAAAAACTCAAATCAGCTTCTTATATTCCCTTGAATTCGTTAAAAGCTTTCCTATAATTGAACAAAATCATCAACACTATTTAGGATATGAACCAAGGCTTCATCATTTAATGAATAGAAGGTTTTTTTTCCATCTCGCTTTGAATTTAAATAACCGTAGTGTTTAAGTTCATTTAAGTGAACAGAGGCTACTGGTTGATCAACTTGAAGTTTTCCATAAATTTCTGTTACATTCAGTGGTCCATCTTCAAGCATACTAATAACCTCAACCCTTCTTGCATTTGCAATAGCCTTGATTTTTTTAGCTGCTTTTTTGACTCTTTCGATATCAATGTTATTCTTTTCCATGTTTGTTTTTATTAATTTGCATTCCAAAGTTAATACATTTTGTTTATATATCAAAATAATAATCATATTAATTTTAGTAATTTTCATCAAAATTAGATTGGAATTGACATCAAAACAGCAAAATACAGCTGATATTGCATTGCTTATTAATATTAATGCAATACGTTAAATGGTGTCTGCAAGAAAACTACTCAAAATTAAAAATCAGCCTTTCCCCATCCCTAAAGGGTGGCTGATTTTCAGAGAGTTCACCCTTTAGGGTCTGGGAAAAACTCTCTGAAAATAAAAATCTATTGGGTTTTCTTGCAGACACTAAATAAGGAATTGCTAAATAAAAACTTATTTAATTTCTTCAAGAATGGTGAAAGCTTCTTTAATATAATTATCTTTCTTTAAATCTTTATGCCATTCTTTAGTTCTGGCAATTTTCGATGTATCTGAATTTATTAGGGGCAAGTCTTTTGCAAGAGAGAAAACTGTTAAACCTGTTGGTTGTTTTATTTTCTCATTAAAAGCCTTGTTAACTTCTTTTAAATCATCCTGTTCTTTTCTATACTTTTCCAGGTTAAGAGTTTGTTTTGAATTATCTCTTTGTTTTTTAAGTCTTTCTGCATTTTCATTTATAAGCTTAAAAGTGCTGTTAGACTTAAGTCTTTCCTTTGAATTTTTATTAATTTCTTCCAAGCTATAAGTTGAAACCCAAGGCTTATATTCAACAGCAGGGATTTCACTCCATTGCATTGGATAATCCATTTCTTTTTCTCCAATATCAAAATAGGTATAAATATCCGGAAGGATTATATCAGATTTAACACCTTTTAATTGGGTAGCACCACCATTAATTCTATAGAATTTCTGAGTAGTAATTTTAATTGCTCCTAATGGTTTAATATCATCAGCCTGGGTATTGATGAAGTTATCAAGGTCGAAAAATCTTTGAACAGTGCCTTTACCAAATGTAGAAGTGCTACCAATGATTATTGCTCTTTTATAATCCTGCATAGCAGCAGCAAAAATTTCGGATGCAGATGCACTAAACTCATTAACCAATATCACCAATGGACCAGCGTATTTCACATTCGAATCATCATCATTTTGAACTTCCGGATTTCCATATCGACTTTTTATTTGTACAATAGGACCTTTTTCAATAAATAAACCAGCGATTTTAACAACATCAGGCAAGGAACCACCTCCGTTATTTCTTAAATCGAAAATTAATCCTTCAATGTTTTCACCTTCTAATTTTTCAAGTTCTTTTTCAATATCATCAGAACATCTTCTTCCATTAACATCATTAAAATCAACATAAAATCTTGGCAAATAAATATAACCAATAGATTTCTTCTCGTCCTTATCTTTTATAACAGCTGATTTAGCATAAGTTTCCTCAATTATCACGACATCACGTATAATTGAAATCTCAGTTATGGTGCCATCAATTTTTTTCACTGTTAATCTAACCTTTGTGCCTTTTTTGCCTCTGATAAGTTTAACTGCTTCGTCTAATCTCATATCAACAATATCAACAGCTTCATCATCACCCTGGGCAACTTTCAATATTAAATCTCCTGCTTTTAATTCGCCCTGTTTCCATGAAGCACTACCTGTAACAATTGCGACCACTTTAACATATCCATCCTGTTCCTGCAATGTTGCTCCAATTCCTTCAAGCTTACCTGACATCGCAATATCAAAATCTTCTTTATCTTTAGGTGGGAAATATCCTGTGTGAGGGTCATATAAATTTGTAATACAATTAAAGAATAATGAAATTCTATCCTTTCGTTCAAATTGTTCCATTCTGCGAAACCAATCATTTTGCCTTTCCAATATTTTTGCTCTGGCTTCAATTTCCATCTGTTCAAATGTTTTCGTTTCAACAGTATCACTCTTTTCCAGTGCTTTCTCCTGCACTTGCATCATATCAACTAGTCGAATCAAAGTTTGATATTTTAATGCTTTACGCCAGTTTTCTTTAATTTCATCCTTATTTTTTGCCCAATCCTTTTTGTCTCCTTCTAATTCAATTGATTCATTTTTCGTAAAATCAAAAGGTTTAGCGAGAATTTCCTTATAATAATCCTTAGATTCAAGAATTCTTTGGTTTATTATTTCCAAAGATAAATTGAAAAACTCAAAAGATTTGTCTTTAACTTCATTATCAATTAAGTGAGTGTATTTTTTAAGTGCTTCAATATCTTCTTTTAAAAAAAAGTTTTTATTATGGTCGGTTCTATCAAGATATAGATTAAAAACTTTTTCTGAAAATTCATCATTAA
>JAIPBB010000118.1 GCA_021739805.1 Saprospiraceae bacterium
TTCTCGATGATCCGCTTCCATTGTGCAGCAGATCGATGTTTTCGACGCACCATAGAGTGACCTCCAATGTGATTAGCATTGGAAGTCATTATCCTCAAAGCCAAGAAACTAACAAGATGCACTTGCCCGGAACGTTACGGCAAATTATCACCCCTGAGTCAATTTTCCGCTTCAGATGGTCAACATCCTACTTTGTCCTTTTGTTTTTTTGCACATAGACCTTATGTTCGTTACTTCTGTTCTTTCCCTCACCTTCCATAAACCGGGTCATAATTGTATTCATTTCTCCATATCCGACCAACACAGAACCAATAAATCGGCAGAATCACTTGAAACGCTAAAACATTTGACCCAATCGACTGCAATAACAATACTAGAATAATGCATACTTCCATAAGCAGGAACCTCCAACACTTCATTCCTCTTAGTATTGTTGAAATATTTATAATTGCGAAAAGCACGCATCCAACCAGGCCGGTTTCAACAAGCATTTTCACAAAACTACCATCACAGACAGTTGCTTCTATGAATTCCATAGCCTTATGTCCCCCTGCCCCAAGCCCATTCCCAAGAACCCAATCATAATTTCTTGAGGCTAAAGCAGTATGCCATTGCGCTTTACGCTCAGACACCGCAAAGGCAGTTGACATCACACGAGCCCATAAACTCTCCACATAATCAGGACGCATATTTGCCGCAACTAGAATTAGGCCAAATGCTAAAATTATAATGGTGATGTAGTATTGTAGCTTGATTCTTCTTTTGATTAAACCAAACGTAAATAGACCGCATACAGCCACGATCGAAAGACACACGGCTGATCGTTGGTAGCTTAATACGGCGGAGACAATAGATAATAGAACTATCAACATATTTGTTGCGGAAAATCCTCTTTTGATAGTATCACATACTGCCATAACTAAAGCTATTATTGAAATAGAACCCATTGCTGTCGAACCCAGAAACGAATTCATTCGCCCATACATAGAATAATACTCCTCGTTAAACCAAGGCTCTATTCTTCGCAAGAAAGCAAAATACCATCCATAGGAGAAACAATAAAGATACATTCCCACAACAGTGGCAAAGACAAAGGAGACTACAAAGGTTTTGTAGAACTTATTCGCGTTTACGATTCCACTGAAACCTATGTAATAAAATAGCATCGGGAATATAACATTGGACAGTTCCTTTATATATATCATAAAAGGAATACCAGTTGTCGCAAACCAGGCACCTGAAGACAGATTGTAAATCAAGTATACTCCTATCAGATACCCCATTCGCGACGTGTTTGTTCTTAATCTCCATCTCGTTATCACCATCACAATCACCAACACAAGCATTAAAAGCGCGCACGCAATTCCAGTCCGAATCAATGGTATGAACATTGACAAGAAATATATTGCGAAGCATATGAGATAATAGTACCCGCCCACGTACCTCTCGATTGCAGGGAAAATAGTGCTCCGAGCATACCGACTATGCCTATATTGAGGTGCCGGTTTTGTCATTATCTGTTACGCTCTTTTCTGAGAACATCTTCAAGTATATTCAAGTAGCCTGATCCATACCTCATATCTGGTTCAACATAGTTTCCTTCTGCCCACTCATTCCATGATTTTAGTAGAATTACCCTATTCTTCTTATGCCTAACAACGTTGACAATACTAGATAAGTGATCCCCAAATAACTTAGGCGTACTGCCAGTTACTATTATTGCTCTCCTGCCAGAACGAGGAGAGGTGTCCCAGTTGGGCATAGCTGTTGGAATTACATCCTCACGATAATCATCTTCACACACCCAATGCTTAATAACCTCTGAATAGTCTAATATATTAAGAATTGTTCTGGCTCCCAATAACCTCCGTGACACGCCGCGATAAAAATATTTAATAAATGATATTTTACTTTGGACCTCAAGTAATCTATTTACATTAACCGCGTCAAAGCCATAATTTCTTATTTGGTCAGTTTCTTTTTTAGGATGACTCGTTATCCCTATGAAATAGAATTTATTAATACCGTTTCTCGATGCCAGTAAATTCCATGTGCTAATAAACTCATCAGGATCAGGAATATTAAGTGGTTTATATACAAAAAAGACGGGACAATCGTTTATTCGAATATAGCGAGAATCTTTAAAGGCTTTCAAATTTGCATTAAAATGGTTCGTATAATCCTCACCGCCTGGATAGGTTTGTTCAATGAGAATTCTCTTGGGCTCGTTATTCCAAGCGCCAGTCCATGTTTCATTCGCCCATGCTAGACAAAATGGAAGGTTTGGATCACCTGTTTCTAATACTTCGTTAAAAGGTCGCTCCAGTAACCGCTTCCCAGCAAACCAGTAATGCCAATACACAAAACCTTCAATCCCCGCTTGCCGCGCCATTTCTGCTTGTTGTGTTCTGGTTTCGGGCACACGTAAATCATAATATCCCAAATCCGCAGGTACTCTTGGCTGATTATGCCCCTTGAATAGTTTCTTTGCTCTCCCTACATTTGTCCACTCTGTAAACCCCTTGCCCCACCACTCATCATTCTCGGGTATTGGGTGAAATTGAGGTAGATAAAATGCAATTACTCTTGTTTTCATATTAGAACCTTCTTAAATGGATATAAACGCTACCGGGAGCTTTTCAATCGTCGGATTACAGATCTTTCATGGCTCCACGTTGACAGAACAAGTATACCAATCCCGGAGATGCGTTTTTATGTACTTTTCGAATTCCTATCTTGGGTAAAAGTGATTTATACTCCCAGTTTATTACATGTTGTCGATTTCAACTACCCCGTAAGTCTCTCATCCTACGAATCCTACAACTTCTATCTACAATTCTTTCATATATCTCACTCTTAGGATACATTAAACAAAACAGGCCTGTATAGAACAGCTTGAAGGTTGACCTTCCTTGGCAACACTGCAAAATGCTACTTAGAATTCTTAATCTTGATACTGCCAATGAGGAATAATACTTTTTGCAGAATTGTAAATACATAGGAATGTGCTCAAACGCTCTGTTTATGATTATCGTTTTAAAGTACCGTAAAATATAAGAATACACCTTGTGTCTATAATGTCTTGGCCTTTTGGAATCTTTCAAACTATTAAGTACCTTTGAAAACAGATATATTGTCGACTTGACTTTTGCGTCGGAAAAATGCTGCGCAGAAATTGTATTAGAAGAAAAACCCATTCTGTAAAAGTAATCAAACCCAGCTACTTTATCATAAGCATATTCATATTTTAAACCGCACATCAAACTTGAGATAATAAAATCAAAGTCCTGATAAATCTCAACTTTTTCGTCCCATCGGATTTTATTTAAAACTAGCGACTCTCTTCTATAGATATTTGTCCAAACTGTAAAAGGATATTTGGCTGACAGAAACAGTGACAAATCATCTTTATTTTCTTTACTCCCCCAAATCGTATCATGAAAAGATACTCTCTTGATATCCACCGAATGACCAAATGATTTTGCTGGAAATACACCAAAATCAATTGCTTGTATCGTGTCCATAAATTCTACTCGTTGTTCTAAACATTCACGAGATATGATGTCATCAGAATCAAATATCACTATGTATTCACCAACAGCCTTATCCATTCCAATGTTTCGACAGGTAGGTGCTCCTTTAGGCAATCGGTGCCGCCTAGCGACTTGTATTCTGTGTTCGGTCGCCGAATAATCAAGCATCATTTCATAAGTACCGTCCATCGATCCATCATCTATTAATATCAGTTCCCAATCGGAATATGTTTGTTTAATAATGCATTTTATCATCTTTTCTACAAAAGCTTTTTGGTTATATACAGGAATTACAACTGAAACCATAACAATATTCCAATAGATTCTTTGTTTAGTCTATCTACACTACCTTCATATACAATACAAGAGATTCAATAGAGTAATCCTACTCGCAACACACAAGCCACTATTCCAAAAAGCCTCAGGTGCACCATGAATAAGAAGAATCATATACATCATATTGTTAATGAAACCCAGTAGTAGGGGTTTGGTTGGTTTTCTCCGAGAGGCTCTAAGTGAATACTTGTCTCTCCGGCAATATCAATATCTACCTTCTTTATAAACACATTCGAATGCATTTTCTTTTCTTGAATCAGAGACTGACAATAAAGAAAAGTACAACATAAAAGGCTTATTCCTTTGTCTCATCGTTTTTCAATACTTTTTCTATTGCATGATCCAAGTTGCCTCTCCAGTTACTCGCAAAAATGTGTTCTCTTACAATATTGTTCTCGGGGCTACTATCAGCCAGATCAATTTCTTCAGGCGCGTTCACTAAATGAGCAACACCCGAGTCAACTAACCTTTTAGCATGTTCTATTCCAGGCAAATCTACTAGGTAAGTTCTACAGGCAAAAGCTATACCTTCAAATAGGGCAGTTGAATATACGCCGACCTGTACATCTGATTCAGCCATCAATTCATAAAGCGGAGGACTGTCACCCTCAATGACAGTGATCGGAGATCGAGACAATAATACATATCTCTGCCGCCATTCAGCAACCTCTCCATTGTGCAACTTGAAAACAATTCTCCAATCCTCGGGAAGTGACTTCTCAAGGGCAACTGCAAACTCAGACAACTCACTGCCAATAGTCCCCTGCGAAATGAATAGGATTTGCTTCTTTTTGCCCCTCCCCTGATGAACCTGCATTTGCTCTTCCAAATACGGGTACCCTACTGTAAATGTCCGAACTCTGGGCAGTGGAAGTGCAATTTCCTGTTCCCAGAACTTGCCAAAGCTCATAAAGTAATCTGGAAAAAGTGATTTGGAGGCACCATTTGGATATGAATATCCCATGTGATATTGGCTATTTACACCATGCTGAAGCTCAACACTTGGAATCAAACACGTCTTGCAGGCTTGGACAATGTCTTCCTTACCATAACTACATACAATAAAGACAATTCTCGGTTTTATTCTTTTCAATATGTCAGTGTACCTCTGAGAGGCCATGAAATGCCATTTGTAGCGATTTTCAACGCGATCTACTAAACTTAGGGTTACGCCAAATGCGTCTTGAAAATAGCCTTCAATCTCCACCAACTGATTTCGGTCAACTTCGGATATACTCAGGCTTATTCCTCTTAAGCGGTTCAGTAGTAGAGTATATCGCCGTTTACATCGGGTATACAGCTCACAAAAATCAGTATAGGCTAGATGTTTGGTGTGGGGTGGCACTGCATGGTTCGGATTCCCGAGAAACCACGGTTGCTCCAATATCATGCATTTGTCTGGCCCCAAATAGTTAATGATGGGGTCACAGTAAATGTCCCAAAAAGTACCATCATCACCTATTTTTCGTCTGGGATGGCCGATGAAAAGGTAATCCCTGTGGCCAGCCAAGAATGGATTCCTAAAAACTGCATGCCTTACACTTCGAATCTTTCGATTTATCCTGGAATACGCTGATGGATCACTCTGCAGTTTTCGATGAGGCTTTTCCACAACTCCATTCTCAATAATCACATCCATGAAAACTTGCCAACGAAGGCAATCCCAGAACGGAAAACCCTGAATGCGCTTGTCAAAAAGAGCGCAATGATCCTCGATGTCTCTGAATTTATGGTAGACTTCTACTAATGTCACGTCTTGTAACCTATAATGTTTATACTGCTCAGAACCTGGACCCTAAATATGCTTTATTGAGATGATTTTTTTGTCTGGATCATTGATAGACTTTGCTGATCTAGGAAACTGATACGAAGAAAAACACGCACCATAAGACATCATAGCTGGATCTATTTAACAGTCGTTGTGACTTGTATAGCAGCTTTATCTCGAGTTAACTGAAGTCCCAGTTTTAATAATTGGCATCACGCACTTTTCACATTGTCTGATCTATTTCTTCCACCGGCATGTGGAACTGTCTAACAGTTCCCTTCGTGATGAGTTTCTGAATCAGGAATGATTCGGCAGCCTGAAAGAGGCCATCTCCCTACTTTGGCCCTTATTAAATGATGATGATTTCTTCACTACTACAGGAAACTAGCTGCTTCGATAATTTATGTGCATGTTCTTTGCCTTTTTCAATATTGTCGTTGAAGCATTCCCTAATTGCGGCTATTTGCTCTTCGGTTGGCCATTTTTGCCTTCTTTCGGCATTAATCTTAAAAAGCGTAGGATTATTTTTCAATATTTCAAATACCGTTTGAATGTATAACATGCCAGCTTTGTTATTTCTCTTGTAGATCTGTCTAATAAGTTCATAGTCTTCAGGATAATCCAATGTAAGCCTTTTGCTTTCGTCAAAAGGACTACTCTCAACAATTAGGCTAAAAATATTGAAATAATCTGGCCTATTAACGAATGGTCCCCAAATTTCGGTGTCAGTCTGTTTTTTCATATGGACAGCGATATCAAGTGCTTTCGTTTCAATTAATGATGTTGCCACACCTATAGGTAGCCCTTTAGTAAAACCAAAATCAAATGGTTCTGTTTTATACCTGTCGACTAACAATTGAGACGTGTAAATTGAAAACAATGGATTATCCGCAGTAATGCTTACAAAAGCATCGTAGTGATAATACTTTGCGGCGTCTAATAATCTTTGCAGCACGTCATCTTCTGAACCCGCATAGAACTGTATTTCCTCTTTTTGTGCATACCTGTAAAGTACCGAGTCTTGAGGATTGGTGCTTGTACATAAAACGACACCATCCACACCAATAGTAGCCTTGCAGCGTTTAATCACCCATTCAATTACTGTTTTCCCATTTAGATCAAGCAACACTTTTTGTCTTAACCTAGAGCTTTTGAGTCTGGCTGTAATAAAAAAACCAATCTTCATATTATTCAACCTTGTCCTTTGTAATTAGTTTGCCTTCTTCACAATCAGCTTTTACACGTTTTCCAACAAGTTCGAAGATTTCACTTTGAGGTGTGCTAGAGAGTTGCGAAGTTCTTTTAAACGATATATTGCCTTTTAGCAAAACCTCTCCTTTTCGTAAATCTCTGTTAAAAACTGCCGCTTTCTTCATGGGCCCAAAGATTGAGTATTTTCTTTCGCCTTCATTTAGTCTTAGCAAGCCATCTCCATTGCATTTATCAAGGATCTTCAAGGCCTTAGTTTGACTATTGAATTGCTCAATACTTATGGCCGCTTGCCAATCGGTTCGCTCTTCTCCTGGAACAATTGTCACATGTTTTTCGGTATATTCCATTCCCAAAGCAGCACCCATTACAGTAATCATGTTGTTGTTGGGCTCATTCCAGGCGGTATGGTCTGCATAGCCATGTTTATAATTAGGATATAGGTTGATGATTTTCTTTATTCGGTTGAAGTTAATGTCCTCATATTGGGTCGGATAATTTTGAAAGCCATGCATTAATACGATATTGTCGTTTTCTAAACAGGATATTGCATGTTCAATTTCGTACAGTGTTGAGCCACCAACACCCAGCACAACCGGAGTTTTATGGCTGTTGTTCTCTCTAAGGGCGGATAGTAGGTGAATGTCATCTAAACAAACTGAATGAAGTTCAACAAGAGAAGGCTCAAATTGCATTCCAAATTCAATAGCTTCGGTATCATTACAAAGAAGCATTAGAGCTTTCTCTGAACAGTTTATTTCTTCAATTATTTTTGTCCATTGTTCTTTGTTAAACATTCTCCCCTTTAAGAATTGATAACCTGAATGGTCAGGCAACATGTATTCGTCAATATTTAGGGTTATGTGCAGCTTGATAATATCTGTTTCTGACTGGCATATTATTTCCTCTACCAGCTTCTCCATAAAATCGATATCGCCATCATGGTGCCACGCAGTATCAGCAATAGTTTTAATTGACATGATTTTGGCTTTCCAATTTGAATACAATTTTTTTTACTTGTTCAGGTACATTATAAGCTATTCCCGGTCGATGGTATTCACCAGAATAAAACACAAAAAAGAATCCTGCTTCAAAATCCATAAAGATCGGTTTTGTTTTGACCAATTCATAATCTGCCTCAAAATCATATTGTTGATGCAAAGAAACATATGAACTAGAAAACGCCACTTTTTCACGCCCTGATAAGATTATTTGAATGTCGATATACTTTTTGTGATTCTCCAATATGGACACATCATTAGTATTAGTCTCATATTCATTGACTAAAACGAAAAGGGTATCTGATATTTCATGTTTCCCTGGTCGCAGGGAATTGAGTTCGCATCCCTGAAGGTATTTGAATAACTCAGGAAGAAGCTCTCTATATCGACACAAGTTTTCAAGCTTATCATGTACCATCTTGCAAGTGCCTCCCTATTTCTCTTGCCTTGTTATAATCATCCCTATTCTCCAATGTCAACTCAGTATCCTACAATAGGATTATGGA
This sequence comes from Saprospiraceae bacterium, assembly GCA_021739805.1. Next base: position 8,354 of record JAIPBB010000118.1, read on the forward strand.
TCACTTTCTCATTTGCGTCGAATAAGATCTGAGGCAAATCAGTGGTTTGTTTCGAACTGTCTATATACTTATTCTTTATTCCCTTCGAGCCTGCACTTGCCAGAATCACTCCAGACGAGACAGGTGAGATAGCTTTTTTCATCTGCTTTGTGCTAATTGCTCCTATATTATAAGTGCCTCATATTCGTTTTCACTCTTTCAGTATTCTTGTCTTGCTCAAAAGAGTCCATTCTAGCAATCTCTGGCCGGAATAACACTAAATGACTTTTTGCCTATTCATCATTGTTAAACCTCTTAATAGTCCTTTTATATTCTTCCCACTGCCCTGTATCAACCCAAGAATCACTACTAATAGGGAACACCCCTATTTCTCCTTTATTCTGTTTTATCTTTTCCATAAGATGGGTAATATGAAAAAATGTGCCTTCCGGAATCAACCGTAAAACTCTTGCATTCAGAATATACATTCCTGTGGAAACCAAATAAGTGTATTCCGGTTTTTCTTTTATTTCCAACAATCTGCCACCCTTATCTATCTCACAAGTCCCATATGGAACCTGATAATGCATCATGGACGAAACAAGTGTCAGATCATAATCATGTTGTTCATGAAATTTGACTATTTCATCATATCTTGAATAAATAATTATGTCACAATTAGTCACGATCAGGGTACCGCTTGTTCTTCCTACTAGATAATGCAGACTTCCCGCAGTCCCAAGTGGTTTTTCTTCTTGAATAAACTTCATCTTATAGGAGGGATTTAGCTCCTTCAAATAGTACTTTATGATTCTGAATTTATGGTTAACAGAAACATAAAACTCATTTATTTGATACCGAAGGAACTCATCTATTATACGTTCAATAATGGTTTTGTCGCCAATAGGGATAAGTGCCTTTGGAAGAACCTGGGTAAAAGGCTCCATTCTCGTGCCAAATCCACCAGCCATTATTACCACAGGGACATTCAATTGAGGCGTTGGTCTATGATATTCTTCCTCTTCAAACAGGTCACTCCAAAAGACAATATCCTCAATTTGATTTGCATTGTTAACAACAGGAATACAGTTGATCTTCTTCTGCAACATCAGTTCTTTTGTTCTTGCCTTACTACTTTCATTGTGGAGTGTTATTGGATTTCTATTGCATATTATATCTAGACGGGCATCCAATTTCTTCCCATCCAAAATCCATCTACGTATATCACCATCAGTTACTGATCCGAGCAGTTTTTGTGACTTGTCGACCACAAATAGTATTTTGTGTCTATTCTTATCAATCTTTCTCATACCGTCAATTGCTGTGGCCTGCGGGCAAATGATAAACGGTTCATTTTTTTCATATGTCATATAATTTCGATCTCATTATTATGGGTTAATCCTTGGGGAACAAACCATTTGATCTCACTCTGTTAAATGGTTGAGTTTGTCTCTAAAGTAATTTGAGACGTTCTTTTAAGTATCCGTTTAGAGAAAAGGAATATTTAACTTGTATTCTATCTTGTAGTTTTTCATCGTTAAGTTGGCGTACATTTTCATATGATTCTTTTTCTTCAAAGCATGTTTTCAATGTCTTTCCAGTAATCTGTGTGCACATTGATATCAAATCTCTTGTAGAATACATGTCAGGACCTTTGATATTATAGATGCCTGCAAAAGGACCTTGGTCAAGAAATCTGTAAATTATCTCAGATGCATCTTTATAATGGATCGGATACCTACATTTATAGCCGTCTTCATGTAAATTAAGGGACTGGTCACCATTGAATGATCGAATCAGATAGCTCAATAGACCTTTTGTCTGTTCTTCACCATAAAGATTGCATAGCCGGAGCACTGACCATTTTTCCTTAGCTATTCCATTTGACACAATGATTTCAGATATAGCTTTACTAACACCGTAAGGAGTTTCCGGATTTACTTCCGTGTTTTCTGTTGTGACATCATCTGTTGTGCCATAAACGTTAACACTAGAGATATGGATCAGGTGGATATTATAACGCGTGACGGCTTTTGCAATATTTGCCGTTCCTACAGAATTTAATCTCAAACAGTTTTTGATGGGCCGCGTAATTTGCCCTGTACAATTTATGACAACCTTCATATCTCTTAGAGCCTTATGAAGGCTTAATTCATTGAGTACATCAATCTCAATATTGTTTATACCCTGAACGGCCGATTTGACTTTGTCGCCTGAATAGACAGTGTACCCTCCACTTCGAATCAACGTTTCAGCAAGAGCTTTTCCTAAAAAACCAGCTCCTCCAAGAATCAATATAGAATTAGTCATAGAATTTTTTTTGTATCATACCTTTAAAAGAAACCGTTTTTAATATTCTGACAATTTGTTCTGCAGACTTTCCTTCGCCGTAAGGATTATGTAAAGACCTAACGAATTCTCGAAATTGATTGTCAAACAGTGCTTTGTTGATTGCGTTCTCAATCTCTTTTGTATCATGAGGAACATCTATCACATTAGCAGCTCGTTCTCTACCTTGTTGACGACTGCCAATATTAATCGCTGGTATTCTCAAGGTGGGTGTTTCATGTATTCCGGAACTTGAATTGCCAACAAGGGCCCATGCTTTTTTGTACAAGTTCACAAATTTTATGGTTGGTAGGCTTGGATACCACTTAATGCCTGAACTCTTTATCTCTTCAATGATTTGTGAATAGCCAGCATCATTGTTCGGTAGCAGGGCAATGGCTTGGATGCCCGTATTTTTTATGGCAGCAACTGTTTTTTTGATTTGTTCAAGAGAGGAATCTATCTCAGTTGTAACAGGATGTTGAATCATTAGCACAAACGGTTTTGAAAAATCAACGCCAAATTCTTCTTCCAGATCTTCCTTTGGCATAGTAGGAGTATTAATTAGTACATCAATAGATGGACAACCAACTACATATATACTCTTTGGATCCTCACCGAGTCTAATAAGTCGTTTCTTAGCTTCTTCAGTCGCCGGAAAATGAATATGCGAGAATTTTGTCATAGCATGTCTGATGCTTTCATCAATACTACCAGTTACTTCACCTCCTTGAATATGCGCAACTGGAATATTCATATGGGCTGCAGCAATAGTCACAGCAAAATTACCTCCGATGTCAAATCCAGACAAAACAACATCAGGTTTAGCTTTTTCTAGCTCATCGACAACACCCATTAAAACTCTGGATAGCGATCTTACCATCTCCGCCCCAGTATCATCGGTATTATCCTTGAACATAGGAATTGTAGCATTTATCCTAAAGCCATCTTCTTCGATATAGTTAATATCTTTGCCATGTATATCAAGCAGACATACTCCGGTAACTACTAAATAGAGTTCAAAAAATGGGTCAAGAACCATTTTTTCTAGAATTGGCTTATATCTACTGTAATCGGCTCTTCTCTCTATCAATACAAACACTTTTCTCATAACCTATCTGCTTTCAAGATCTGACCATTTTAGCATTTCATCAATGGATATATTATTGGAAGCTCTATTTCCTAGTATTTTGTCATAATCTCTGGCTAGAATTTCACCTGTACCAGGTCTCTTAACCCAAAGATTATCTCTAGTGAGAACTTCTCCTTTCTGAATGTCTTTAATTGTAACAACAGATGCAAAAGCGAACTCACTTGTGAGTTTTTCGTCGTCAACAGGCTTTTTAGCACCTCCACGCATCAACGTTATCAATTTCGCGTCTTGGATCAAATCGTGACATGCCTGAGGATCCATTGAACAGGAAATATCCGGCCCTTCTCTTTCCATGTGGTCAGTAAAATGTCGTTCTAGGATAGATGCACCTAAAGCAACAGCACACAAGCAGGCATGATTTGAGATAGTATGATCTGACAAGCCAACAACAACTCCAGGGAACTCATTCGCTAATTCTGTCATCGCTCCCAAACGTACACTTTGAGGAGGTGTTGGGTAAACATTAGTCGTGTGAAGCAAAGCAAAGGGTACTTTGTTTTCTCTTAGGATATTAACAGCTATTCTGATACTTGGAATCGTATTCATTCCTGTACTTAATATAACTGGTTTCCGAAAATGGGCAATATGCTCTATTAGAGGGTAGTTATTACATTCACCAGAGCCAATCTTGTACGCTGGTACATTCATTCTCTGCAGCCTGTCGGCGGCAGCTCTAGAAAAGGGGGTGCTGATAAAGATTAACCCTTTAGATTTGACATATGCTTGTAGTTTTACTTCGTCCTCCTCGCTAAGAGCACATGTTTCCATGATTTCATAAATGGATTTCTTGGTATGAGAAGGTATAATATTCTTTGCTTCTTTGGTCATTTCATCCGCAACTACATGTGTTTGATGCTTTACTATTTCTACACCTACTCTAGCCGCAGCATCAACAATGTTCATCGCTTCGGAAAGAGAACCATTATGGTTTATCCCAATTTCCGCAATTACCAGAGGGTCATAATCAAGACCAATTTTTCTGTCTTCAATTTGGATGGTTGAATTTGCCTTCATAATACTAGCACCGTTAAATAATTCAGCATGAAAAGGATATACTTGTTTCCAACAATTGTCAAACAGAATCAGTCTTCATGAAGTTGGATGATACCTTCCGTTTGGTTGTAAACATCGCGGATGAAATGGACTATTTTCTCAAACTTCTTTTGCATGCCTATACGTTGTAAATGTTCGCTTTGTATTTTTTCAAATTGTCTGCAACACAGAACCACTGACATGTTTCTTCCAATCCAGCTTCAATGCAGTACTCTGGCTTAAAGCCGGTTAGCCTGTTAATCAGGCTATTATCTCCCCAGAGACGAAACACTTCAGAGTTTTTCGGCCTGACCCGCTGCTCATCTGACACAAACTTCACTTCAGACTTCATGACCTGCTTGATAATATCAAGCGTATCCTTCATTGATATCTAAAAGTTTAATGCAATGTTCACTTCCTTGCCAATGGCGTTCAGCTAACGCGATGAAGCCTTCTACAGTGTCCTTGACATAGTTAAAGTCTCTCGTGGGAGATAAATCGCCAAGCTTAATCTTTTTCATCCCATTAGCAATCTGAGTGATAATTGTAGGGATTATAGCACGAGCCGATTGCCGAGGTCCATATGTATTAAATGGGCGTGCAATTGTAACAGGAAGCTCAAATGCATTATAGAAACTCATGGCCATAGCATCAGCACAATTTTTGACGCTGAATAAGGTGACTGAGCTTGTTTAGGATGTTTTTCATCAATTGGCACATATTTAGCAGTGCCATACAATTCGAGAAAAGACCTATTTCAGAGCTGTCTACAGCATTCTCCTGCAATAGCGAAAGCGACATTCATAACCAACTGCCATTATTCGACTTATAACCGGACGGTAGTGATGTATTATGACTGCTTAATGAAATTTGCCTTCACTCTTTAATCGCTCATAATGCTCTTTATTACGATACTTGAATACCTTTGCTGGATGTCCGCCGGCAATTGCATATTTAGGGATATCAGTAACTACGCAAGAAGCTGCTTGTATGATAGCACCTTCGCCAATTGTCACTCCCCCCAGAATGGTGACACGAGACCCAATCCAAACATTATCTTCAATAATGATGTCTTTGAGTACATAGGTGCTGTCATAAGGAATAGCTTGCCCGTGGTCATAATTATGATCTTGATTAATCATCAGACAACTGTGTCCCGAATGAAAGTTGTTACCAATGACAACTCGGCCCCCACCATCAATTCTCATCCCATTGAAGCTTACGTTGTTACCAAGATATGTATTACCAGTTACCCGTGTGGGGCCATTAACTATTAAGGCCTCACCACAACATGCTGCTTCTGATCGCACGCGACCTCCGTAACGCCACCGGCGTGCTGCCCGATTAATATCTCGGAGCCTTCTTCTTACTTCTTTGAATACCATAAATACAAGACTCATCCCACGAAGTCCCTTCTTAGACTGCGCAATTCAATGACTATCGGCTAAAGTCGAAAGATTGTCAAACGCTTGAAAGCTATCAGTTTAGGCTGAAGCCACAAAGGAGTCCTTCGGACAACTATTTTTACTAAAATATGCTAAAGACAACTCCGCCTACAGGCGAAGGTTTATAACCGACTCTGTGGAATTCAACTGCTGCTCTTTACCTGTACTGTCCCACATTAGTTTCGCTGCTTAAGCCTCCTTGGAGGCAATAGGTTATGTTTTTTGTAGTGATAAAATCGTGCCAGTTCTTTTCGAGTACTTTTGCGTTGTGCGGATCGAATGTCCCAACCCGGATAGTGA
>JAIPBB010000119.1 GCA_021739805.1 Saprospiraceae bacterium
GCACACCCGGTTTTGGTTTGGCTGCAACCTTAGTTGCAATGATGAATGATGTTGATATTATTGACACTGCAATTTTAAATTTTTCGTCAGGTTCGGCTGCTCCGGCTTTTGAAATACTTCAGCTTTTTGCTTTTAAACTTGGTATTGATACAGGTGTTAACCTTGAAGCAGTTTCAAAAATCAATAAAGAACTAAAGCAAATCCGAACAGAATTATCAAAATTTGACAATTATGAATTTCCATTGGAATTTGACATTAAAAATTATATAATTCCGGCTGATATCGATAAACATTTCGATGATGCAATTAAATATGCAAAAACTGATAAAGAGGAAAAGCTTCTTGAAGCTCTTCATGCAATTGATAAATATTTCAACTTACCTGAACCAAACATTCATGTAAAGGATGCAGAGATTCCGGGTGGAATGTACTCAAATATGCTTGCCCAGTTAAAACAGCTTAAGCTTGACCATTTGTTAAATCGGGTTCTTGAGCTTGTTCCAATTGTCAGAGTGAAGGCAGGCTGTCCGCCTTTGGTCACTCCTACAAGTCAGATTGTTGGTGTGCAGGCGGTGAATTGTGCAATTGACGAAAATCAGGGAGAGCCTTTTTACACAAATACATCAAATCAATTTGTGAACCTGGTCAAAGGACAATATGGCAAAACACCTATTCCGGTTGATGAAGATTTTCGTGAAAAGATTTGTGGTCACAGAGAAGAAATACCTTACGATACAAGCAATTATAAAAAACAGGAAAATCCTGTTTTTGCGGAATTTGACAATGAAAAGCTGGCAAAAGACGAAAAAGAAGAATTACTGCTTGAACTTTTTCCTTCAGTTGCAAAAACTTTCCTGATGAGTCAAATCGAAAACAGCTATAAAACCAAATTACAGCTAGCTGCAGATGAAAAACTCAAGAAACTTATGGATGAAAAAACCGAATATAATAAGTTAAGCGATGATGAAAAACAAGAACGTTTGATGCATGGTTTGTACAATTATGATTGGGGAATTTATCATGATGAGTAGTTTCGGTGGTCGGTTTCAAGTTTCAAGTTTCAGGTTTGTCCTAACGAATTATCTTTGGTCAAAAGAAAAAAGTAAGAAGGCAAAATTGAAAGGCAAAAGATAGTTCAAAGCGTCATTGAGAGAGAACAACGACTGAAGCAATCCCTTAAACAAAGCACAAAACCCTAATAATAAACAGATTGCTTCGCTTTACTTGCAATGACGCAACCTGCAACTTGAAACATCAAACTAAAAAAAAACAAGAAAACATGCTTCCTTGTTTTTTGATTCTAAAGTTGTTCGGAAGCTATTTTGAAACATTATTTTAATTGAAAATTTTACGATTATTATTTTCTGTCATTTATTTTTTATGTAAATTTGGTAAATGCTAAAATAAAGCTAGTATAAATTTGGAGACTAAATGTAATAATCTAACAATGTTGACATGAAAAAACCAGTAATAACCTTAATTGTAATTATGGTTTCATTAACTGTTTTGTTTGGACAAAATCAAGAAGCAACAACAAACAATGGAAGGAAAATCATATTAAAACCCGATGGAACCTGGGAATACAAATTAGAACAAAAAGATTCTATAAATTCTATAACAACTCCTGATTGCAGTTATAGTTCAAACGAAGTTGATGAGTTTACAGGAAAGATGAAGATTATTATGAATAAGCAAGATTTCATTAATTATTCTCCTGATGAACTAAAAAAATATTATAGTAATAAGGATTATTTTAGTTGTCAGGTTAATGTTGCAAAAATTGAAAATGCCAAAGTCGCTTATTTTTACTGGACAATTCAAACTCTAAAAGCGTATGATTATTATGGCTCAATTTCTAAAGGTTCTGTTATAATTATTAAATTCAAAAATAGTCAAACCATTGAAATTCCTTTTGCAAAATATGATGATGGCGACACAAAATATGATTATGGCTATACTATCTATAAGAATTACGTAATTCTTGATAAATCAACTGTTGATTCATTAAAATCATTTGAAATAGAGAAGGTTCGGATTTATTGGAGTAAAGGTTATCAAGATTATCCTGTATCGAATTCAAAATTATTTATAAATCAGCTCCCTTGCATTGATTGATGTTAAAAAAAGATTTTATATAAAAAATAGCGTTTAGAATTACATATTTAAATCAAAGAACATTATTAAAAAGAAAAGGGGGTAAGATTGCTTCCCCCTTTTCTTTATCATTTACAAATTAACTCTTCAATTATTTTGCTTCCATTCCTTTTTTAGTCTTTTCTATTTCAGCATTAATCTGGGCTTTCATTTTATCGTCAGTTGCAAGTTCAAGTGCTTTGTTAGCTGCTTCAGTTGCTTCATCCCATTTTTGTTGAGCATTATAAGCTACTGCAAAATAAAAATATGTGTTATCATCCTCACCATATATTAATGATGTATTTAGATCTGTTAATCCTTCATCATAGTTTTTTGAATTAATATTGTTTATTGCCTGATTTTGATAATATTTTATTGCTTTTTCTTTTGCTTTAATAACAGTTTTATGATTAACAGGACCTATTTCAATAACTTTATCAATTTCTTCTTTAAACTTATCTGATTCACCTTTTTTATCATATGTCAAAGCTTTGCCAAAATGAGCTTTTAAAGAATTTGAATCTAGTATAATTGCTTTGTCATAATTAATTATTGCATTATCATAATCATTTTCTTTATAAAAGTTAGTTCCTATAATAGCATATAACTGGGGAATGATTTCGTCACTCTTAGCTTTTAATGCCTCGTTGTTATATTTTGCAGACATTTGAGAAGCTTTTTCAAATCCATTAATCGCTTCAGGAAGTTTTTTTGCTTTGTAAAATGCTCTTGCAGATTCATAATATAAACCAGGTAAAACTTTTTCTGCCTGAGCTTTCAAATCATCTGCTTCAGTGCCCACTTGTTCACAAATTTTAATGCAATCGTTAAATTTTTCAATGGCTGCATTAACATCCATATCCTTTAATGCTATTCCAGCATTTAAAGCTTGCCCTGCTTCATCCTTTGTTTGAGAATAAGAAACTAAACTTGTTACTGTTAGCATTAATGCTAATAATCCAATAATTAATTTTTTCATTTTTAAATAAACTTTTTGTTAATATTCAATTTTATAGTTTCATTCAATAAATTACAAATTTCAAGTATCAAATAACAAATAAATCTCAATTTTACAATTAACAATGACCGAAACAAAATAAAATCTTCAAGCTAAATTGTTTTGAATTTGTTTTTTGAGTCATTGGAATTTATCCATACGGACAAGTTTTGTATTTTGTTTTTTGATGCTTGCTATTTACTTTATAATATCCAATTTCTAACTTCCTCAGGACTAGGATTTTTATAATCCAATTTCATTTTCTTTTTCATTCCACATAAGTCACCGTGAAGTTTGTTAGGATTTAACTGAGCCATGTCTTCTACATTATTTATGCCAAGTTTTCTAATCAAGGAAATCCATTCCAGAGGTATTCCTTTAGCAGCAAAATCCTCATCTGTTGATGTTTCTATTTTTTTCTCCGGGCGCATTTGTGGAAAAAACAATACATCCTGAATTGATGGTGCATTTGTCATAATCATTGCCAATCTGTCAATTCCAATTCCCAGCCCTGCTGTTGGTGGCATTCCATATTCTAAAGCTCTTAAAAAATCTTCATCAAGAACCATTGCTTCATCATCTCCCCGTTTACCTAATTCCAACTGTGATGCAAATCTTTCACGCTGGTCAATCGGGTCGTTTAATTCAGAAAAAGCATTGCAAATTTCCTTACCATTACAAACTGCTTCAAATCTTTCAACCAAACCTTCTTTTGTTCGGTGCTTTTTAGCTAAAGGCGACATTTCAATAGGATAATCAGTAATAAAAGTTGGCTGAATAAGCAGATGCTCACAACATTCACCAAAAATTTCATCAATAATTTTTCCTTTTCCCATTGATTCATCAACCGGAACTTTTAGTTTTTTTGCAGTTTCAATAAGTTCAGCTTCCTTCATCAATGAAATATCTATTCCTGTGAAGTGCTCAATAGCTTCATACATAGTGAATCTTTTCCAAGGACGTTGAAAGTCAATTATATTTTTTCCAACTTGTAGTTTAGTCGTACCATTTACTGCAAGTGCAATTTTCTCAACCATTTCCTCCACAAGATTCATCATCCATTCGTAATCTTTATATGCAACATAAAGTTCCATTTGTGTAAACTCAGGATTGTGAAACCGACTCATTCCCTCGTTTCGGAAATCTTTTGCAAACTCAAAAACTCCATCGTAACCTCCAACTATCAAACGTTTTAAATATAATTCATTTGCAATTCTCAGATAAAGAGTCATATCCAAAGTGTTGTGATGAGTTTTAAATGGTCGCGCCACTGCTCCACCATATAATGGTTGAAGTATTGGTGTTTCAACTTCTAAATAGCCTTTTTGATTTAGGAAACTTCGCATAGTGTTCATAAGAATCGAACGCTTTACAAACACATCTTTAACACCGGGATTTACAATCAAATCAACATATCGTTGACGATAGCGTTGCTCGGGGTCAGTGAATGCGTCGAAAACTTCACCATCTTTTTCTTTAACAATAGGAAGTGGTTTTATTGCCTTGCTTAATATTTTATATTCAGTAACATGAATGGTTATCTCTCCCATTTGGGTTAAGAAAACATAACCTTTAACGCCAATAATATCTCCAATGTCCAATAGTCGTTTATAAACTATATTGTATAAAGTTTTGTCTTCTCCCGGGCAAATATCATCACGCTTAAAATAAAGCTGAATTTTCCCTGTAGCATCCTGAATTTCTGTAAAAGAAGCAGCACCCATAATCCTGCGACTCATAATTCTTCCGGCAATACTAACTTCCTGATATAAACTATTATCTTTTGGGAAATTTTCGTGAATTTCCTCGGCTGTAATATTTCTTTCGTATAATTCGGCAGGATAAGGTTCAATACCAAGTTTTCTTAATTCTTCTAAAGAATTTCTTCTTACTTTTTCCTGTTCACTAAGTTCTAAACTCATTTTTATAAATTTTTTGCAAATATATAATATTTGGCATAAGTGGCAATGCTTGTGTATGGGAATAATCAATTATATAACAACAAATTAATTTGGTAATAGCTTTAAAAATTCCAAATTACAAGCCCCAAATAACAAATAAATTAGAATATTCAAAAATACAATGACCAAAACAGTTTTATCGGTGTTTTAATATTTGATTATTGATGCTTTGAAATTATTTGTTATTTGATTATTGAGATTTGGTGCTTCATTTCATTTATTATTAATTAATTTTGCCAACTCAATAAAAATGTGCGAATGAAAACAACAGTATATTTCCGCGACTTAGGATTAATCGATTATCAGGAAGCATGGGATTTTCAGGAAGTATTGTTTAATGAAATTATTGAACAAAAAACTACTAATAATGATTTGCCTAAGTGCGAACAAACTGCAACATCAAATCATTTGCTTTTTTGCGAGCATCCACATGTTTACACTTTAGGAAAAAGTGGCTCAGAAGATAATCTTTTGATTAATGCAATTCAGCTTCAGGCGGAACATGCAAAATTTTACAAAACAAATCGTGGTGGTGATATTACTTATCATGGTCCGGGGCAAATAGTTGGATATCCTATTTTTAATTTGGATAATTTTGGAATAATGATTCGTCAATATATCAACAATCTTGAAGAAGTAATTATTCTAACTCTTAAAGAATATGGTATAAAAGGTGAACGACTTGAAGGAGCAACAGGAGTTTGGCTCGATATTGACAAAGCCGGAAAAACCAGAAAAATTTGTGCGATGGGTGTAAGAACAAGCCGTTGGGTTACTATGCATGGTTTTGCATTTAATATTAATACGGATTTGAAGTATTTCAACTATATAAACCCCTGCGGATTCACTGATAAATCAGTTACTTCACTGGAAAAGGAATTAGGAGAGAAGCAGGATGTTGAAGAAGTTAAGAAGAAACTTAAAATGAGTTTTGAGAGGGTTTTTGATGTGGAAATTTTAAACTAGGTTCCTACGGAAAGTAAAAAAATAAAAATTAGCAATGAAGCCAATTCAAAGCGTCATTGCGAAGGAGGAACGACTGAAGCAATCCGTTGCTAAGAAGTGAAGAAAGCATAAAAACAGATTGCTTCGCTTCGCTCGCAATGACGTTAGCTTCGAATAACAAGAAACGAGAAACAAGAAAAATGAGTGAACGACAAACAAAAATGAATAAGCCAAAATGGATGAAAATAAAACTTCCAACAGGCAAGGTGTATGCAGATGTTAAGGAGATTTTAGAAAAGAACAAACTTCATACAATTTGTAGTAGTGGTAAATGTCCGAATGTAGGTGAATGCTGGGGAGCCGGAACAGCAACTTTTATGATTTTAGGTGATATTTGTACCCGTTCATGTAAGTTTTGTGCAACAAAAACTGGAAAGCCATCGGAAGTTGATTGTGGAGAGCCAATACGTCTTGCCGAATCTGTTCAAAAAATGAAACTTAAGCATGCTGTAATAACTTCTGTTGATAGGGATGACTTGGAAGATGGTGGTTCACAAATTTGGGCTGAAACTATTTTAGCAGTAAAAAAACTAAATCCAAATACAACTATTGAAGCCTTAATTCCTGACTTTGATGGGAAGCCTGAATTAATACAAAAAGTTATTGATGCAGCTCCCGAAGTTATTTCTCATAATCTTGAAACTGTAAAACGCTTAACACCACAAACACGTACCAAAGCAAAATACGAAACCAGCTTAAAAGTTATTAAGCAAATAGCAGAATCAAAAGTAAGAGCTAAATCAGGAATTATGGTTGGCATTGGCGAAACTGAAGCCGAAGTCCTGGAATTAATGGATGATCTAATTGCTGTTGGTTGCGAAGTAATGACAATTGGGCAATATCTCCAACCAACAAAAAATAATATTCCTGTAATTGAATTTATTACTCCTGAATTATTCAAAAAATATGAAGTTGAAGGACTAAAAAAAGGCTTTAAATTCGTTGAAAGTGGACCTTTAGTTCGTTCTTCATATCATGCGGAAAAGCATGTTTAGCTGGAATTATTGCTTAATTATCTTCTTAACACCCACAAAATCTTCACAAATAAATTTTATAAGATACACTCCATTAGGTTTTGAAGATAAATCTATTTCAAATTGATGACTACTGAAATTTGATTGGTAAATGTTTTCTCCTAAGCTATTGTAAATAATAATTTCACCTTCCTTTTCAATATTAATATCTACATTGAAAATTCCGTTGGATGGATTTGGGGAAATTTGAATTTTATTTTCTTTTTGAATTTCGTTTATGCTTCCGGTATATCCAATACATCCAGAATAACTAAGCAAAACTGCACTATCAATAATTGGATAGATGGGATCATAAACTCCTCCATATATCGTATTAAATGTAAAAGAAGAATTATTGATAGTCTCAGTAATTTGATTGGTATTATTTGCATAAACACAATTATATGAATTACCCATTGAATCCGTTTTAATAATTCCTAATTGACCAAAACCCTTACTGCCAATATAGGGACCATTTCCAACAATAAATAATTCCTTATTTGAAGATTCGACAATACTTCTATCCTGAAGAAAGATGCTCTTTGACCAGACAAGGTCTCCCAATGAATCTAGTTTCATTATACCATTAAAGCTTTCTCCCCCATATAATAAGACATAACAACTATCAGATGTTTTAATAAGTTGTGACGAATAATAAAAATATGTTCCACCTGTTTGTTGCTGATAGGACTTATGCCACAATATATTTCCTGAAAAATCAGTTTTTAAAATTACTACATGAGAATTAATATCTAAAGCTAATATAAATCCATCCCTTGCAATGATTAAATCATGACCTTTACTATAAGAACTTATTGGCGTATCAAACTTTTTCGCCCATAAGAAAGAACCATTAGATGACAATTTCATAAGAAATGCTTTGGAACTATATGGAGGATAATTTGTCATTCTACCTATCAAGACATAACCACTATCTTGTGTCTGGGATACAGAATAAGCAAAATTACCACTATTGCCCCCAGTATATAATTTAGACCATTCAAGATGACCAACATTATTAAGTTTTGCAACAAACACACCTCCTTCTGGATTGGAATTGTTATCAGTGGCACAACCAGTAATAATATATCCGGAATCAAATGTTTGTTGAACCGAAAAAGCACTAATATCATATTGGTTAAAGCCAACAGCTCTAGACCAAATTGTATCAGCATTGGAATCCAATTTTATCATCAAAGCATCTTCATTATGGCTAGTTGGATTATGTGTACTTCCAACGATAACAAAACAAGAATCACAAGTTCTAATTATACTATTAAATAATACATCTGGAGTAAAGTTTGAATTATTACTATAGGTTCTATTCCAAATTATATTTCCAACTGAATCAACTTTAATAATGATACCGACTTTATGATATCCATTACCTACAATTATTTGAGAATTATCAAATGAACATATTGCTGAAGAAGCTTCTAAGGCATAACCAAAAACTACTCTGGAAAAAGTATCCTGTTGTGCATTGACAATTGTTATTAATCCTAATGATAATACAACTACAACTATAAGAAAGTTTTTTTTCATAATTCTGAAATCTTTATTTACGTAAAAATCTTTATTGCTTTAAATATCCAAATTTAATAAATATATTAAAATCATCCGAATTATTTCTAGTAATAATAAAATCCCGCATATGATTTAAACTTTCCATTAGTTAAGGTCATTGAGTTTCCATAATCATCATACAAAGTACAATTAAATTCACCAGTAACTTTTATTTGTGTATTCTCATCAACATAAGGTGTTCTGGTAGTTAAATCAAATAAACTTCCTGTCTGGATAGCAACATCATTATCTGTTGCCCAATATTCACTTGCTGTATCAACATACATTATCGAAACGCCATCGATTTCATCATCTTCACTTCCAAAAGGATAATTCCCAACAACAAACATATCAAATATATCTGTTGCAGAAGGTGTCCCGAATCCCATATTCTTAGTGAATTTGATCCAAATTGTTCCTTTGAAAACAGTTGTAGTTATCGATGGTTGGAAAATAAGGTAGTTTGTCTCAATATGATCACCCCCTGAAGTAGTATAAGAACTGGAAACTCCATTATAGTAACCGTCTTTCAGATGCTCTAATAAGACTTTATTCCCATCAATTTCAGCTTCAATAAAGAATTCTGATTTTTTTTCTTTATCTTTATCCTTATCATCATCCTTATCATTTTTTTTGCAGTTAGTAAAACTTATAAATAATAATGCAATTAAAAAAAGGCAATTTATTGTTTTTCTCATATTATGTTTGTTTTAATTTTTATACAATTAGATATTTTTGAGATTACATATTAAACATACAACATCATATTTCTCATGCAAATCTATTAAATAATTTGTTTAAACAAAAATTTCTAAAAAATATTTTCGCTTTTAAATAAATAGAAAATGTAATTGAGGCTTTAAGAATATTAAATATAGACCTCCAAAATCTTTGACTTGCTTTCAGGGAAAAGTTCAACAATATTCACAATATTAGGAATTAAAATGGCTTCTCCTGCTTGGAACTCTACGGCTTCTTTAGAATTTACCGCAACTTTTCCTTCTATGCAAACATAAATCACAAAGGAATCAACTTCAGAATAATCCTTTTGGATAAGGCTGTCAAACTCTAGAATATTTGTTGTAAAATGAATAGTTTTTAATACTTCTGAAGTTTTATTTATTTCGTTTTTATAATCTGTTTTGTAATTTTTATAAACATTGAAATCAATAGCATCCAGAGCTTCGGCAATGTGCAATTCTCTTGGGATACCGTCAACCCCTAATCTATCCCAATCATAAATTCGGTAAGTTGTGTCTGATGTTTGTTGAATTTCGGCTAATAAAACCCCTGGTCCTAATGCATGAACTCTACCGGCAGGCATATAATAAACTTCATCTTTTTTTACTTTCTCTACATTTAAAATGCTTTTTAAGGTTTTGTTTTGAAGATGGTCAATATAGTCTTGAGGTTCTACTTTTTTAGAAAAACCTGAAATCAGTTCAGAATCTTTTTCGGCATCGATAATATACCACATTTCAGATTTTCCATTCTTAAAGCCACGCTTTTGAGCTAATTTATCATCGGGATGCACCTGGATTGAAAGATAATCATTGGCATCGATAAATTTTATTAATACAGGAAATTCTTCACCATGCTCATCATAAACTTTATCGCCCACAAGGTCACCCATATAAACTTCGATAAGTTCATTTAATTCATTTCCGGCTAAAAAACCATTTTCGACAACTGATTCAAAACCCTGAACACCGGACACCACCCAAGCCTCCCCACAATTAGCTAAAGGAGAAAAATCTTTTCCAAAGACTTCTTTAATTTTTTGTCCACCCCAGATTTTATCTTTAAAGATGGATTTAAATTTCAAAGGATATAATGTG
This sequence comes from Saprospiraceae bacterium, assembly GCA_021739805.1. Next base: position 10,514 of record JAIPBB010000119.1, read on the forward strand.
TCCATAATTATTTCTATTTTTGAGCTTACAAATTTATAAAATCAAAAATAGTAATTTTAGGAATATGAAAAGTATTGGAGTTTTCTGTGGTTCGAGTTCTGGAGGAAAAGAAATTTATAAAAATTCTGCTATAGAATTTGGAAGGTTATTGGCTGAAAATAATATCACATTAGTGTTTGGTGCAGGAAACATCGGATTGATGGGTTATATTGCTGATAGTGTTTTAGAAAATGGTGGTAAAACAATTGGTGTGATTCCTAAGCTTCTCACTGGTAGAGAAATTACTCATGAAGGTTCTACGGAAACTCATATTGTTAAAACTATGTCAGAAAGAAAAGATCTCATTATGGATATTTCGGATGCTTTTGTTGCTATGCCGGGTGGATTTGGAACTTTTGATGAATTAACGGAAGTACTTACTCATTACCAGCTTGAGATATTCTCTAAACCAGTAGCGATATTAAATGTTGCCGGATATTTCGATTATTTCATTAAACAAATGGATTTTGCTGTTAAAGAAAAATTTATAAAAAAAGAGCATAGACAAAATGTTATTATTGATGATAATCCGGAAAAACTTCTGGAAAAAATATTAAATTTCAAGCCAATTAAAATTGATAAATTTTGGGTGGCAGATTTGAAGAAAAAGAATCATTTTTAGGAAGGCTAATGCTGAGGAGAAGGCGAAGGAAGAGTAGACAAGTAGGCAAATTGAGATGGAGAACTGGGGAGCATGAGAGCGGGAGAGCCTGTGAGCATGAGATGTGAGTGATGAGATGTGAAACGAAAAATGAGTAACCAGCAACGAGAAACTAGCAACGAGAAACTAGTAACGAGAAACCAGCTAAAAAACCTATTTTTGTATTATGATTGTAATTGGAATAACCGGAACACTTGGAGCAGGAAAAGGAACTATTGTTGAATATCTTATTAACGAAAAACAATTCAAACATTATTCTGTTAGAGCTTTTTTAATTGAAGAAATTGAAAAACGTGGAATGCCTGTTAATCGAGATAGTATGGTAATAGTTGCCAATGATTTACGGGCAAAAAACTCACCTTCCTTCGTTACTGACCAACTTTATTTTAAAGCAAAAGAAACAGGAGAAAATTGCGTGATTGAAAGCATCAGAACACCAGGTGAAATTACTTCGCTTCGTGGAAAAGATAATTTCTATTTGCTGGCAATTGATGCAAAAGCTGAGAACAGATTCGAAAGAATAAAACTCCGAAAATCGGAAACTGATATGATTTCTTTTGAAACTTTTATTGAGAATGAAAAACGTGAAATGACATCAAGCGACCCAAATAAACAGAATCTTCAAAAATGTATTGAAATGGCAGATTTTGTTTTATCAAATAATGGCGATATTGAAGAATTATATAAGGAATTAGAAATTATTTTAAAGGAAATTGATGAATGACAGAAAATAATGAGAAATACATTCGTCCAAGCTGGGATGAATATTTTATGGAAATTGCTGATACTGTTGCTACTCGTGCAACCTGCGATAGAGGAAGAAGCGGATGTGTGATTGTAAAAAACAGACAAATATTAGTTTCGGGTTATGTTGGTTCTCCAAAAGGATTACCACATTGCGATGATGTAGGGCATCAAATGAAACAAGTTGTTCATGAAGATGGAAAAATCACAAATCATTGCGTCAGAACTGTTCATGCTGAACAAAATGCCATTTGCCAGGCTGCAAAATTGGGAATAGCTCTTGATGGCTCTACTTTATATTGCAGAATGACTCCATGCCGAACTTGTGCTATGTTAATTATCAATTGCGGAATCGAAAGAGTTGTTTGCGAGAAAAAATATCATGCCGGAGCAGAATCAGAAGAAATGTTTAAAATTGCCGGAGTTCAATTGGATTATTTCAGTGAAGAGGTGATGAAATATAAGAATCAATAAGAAGCTTTAACCCAAACATTAATTTTACAATAAGTCTTACAGATTTTCGTTCATAAAATAATCTGTATATTTGTATTTCGTAGATATTAATTAATTTCCTAAATTATGAAAAAGTTTATCCTTTCGCTTTTGCTAATTAGCTTAATAATTCCGGTATTTTCCCAAACATCATATTTCCATTTTTATGAACCGAGTGAATATTACATTTATGGGATGTATTATAGTTCCTGTAATTCTGCATTGAAAAAAGATGTAAAAAAATATGGAATTACAGATTATAAAATTTACAAAGAAATTTATAAAAAAGGAAATATTAAACATCCAAAATATCTTTCATTGGAGTATGTTTTTGATAAAAATGGCAATAAAACTGCCGAGAACCATGGAAATAAGAAAGGTGAGATTTATAATGCAAAAAGCATTGCTTATAATGATTCTAACAAAGTAACAGAAATCATATTGAAGAATAAAAAAGGTATTATTAGAAAAAAGTTCAATTATGAATATTCGGATTTTACCAAATTAACTTCATATACAAAATTTGGGAGAAAGGCTGAAAAAATAAAATGGAAAGAGGATAGAAAATATAATAGCGATAACAAATTGATAGAAAGATTATCTTATAAAAATGGTGATAAATGTACGGGTCGTTTTGAATATACATATTATCCTTCCGGCGATATAAAAGAAACCAGGATGTATAATAAAAAAGACAAACTAAAAAAAGTTTGGTCGTATGCTTGCAAAAGCGATGGGGAAGAAATTGTTAAACATAAGGACACTGTTGAAGTTTGTGTTTGGGAAGAGCATAAAGATGATGGATTTTTGTATAAAACAAGCAGATATACAAACGAAAAAGGCAAAATCACTAAATATGTTTCAAAACACACGAAAGATAGTGTTTTAGTTGCGAATATGTATTATAATGAAAAAAACCAAATGACTTATCAAACGACATTTCATACTAAATATAATGACTTCTACGAATATATCAGCTATAGAAAAGGAAAGGAAATATCAAAGAGAACTTCTAAATACAATTCAGATGATAAGATTATTTCATTTGTGGTATTAAAGAAGGGTAAATTTTCCAGCAAATATATTTACGTTTATGATGATAATGAAAATTGTACGTCAACAGTTTATTATAAAAAGAATGAAACTGAATTTAAAAGCAAAACAGATTACATTTATAATGATAAAAATCTGAAATTAGAATCAACAACTTTTAATAAGAAAAATGAGTTAATAAAAAAGTATTTTTACGAATACGAATATGTGCATTAAGAGATTAGTATCTAATAAACAATTGTCTAAAGTTTCACATAATAAATTCTGGCATACTGAGAAATTGCATATAAGCGTTTGAATAGTAATTTGTATATTTACCATAGTATAAACAATTATGAAAAACCACATAATTCAATTTTTACTTTCAATTATCGTCACAGTAGTGGCATTATTTTTAGGATTTCTATTTTCAATAGAAACTCCAGTTAAGACAACTGAAAATTATGTTCTACTTTGGGTTTTAATTTTAAATGGACTTTGGCTTGTTCCTTTCATAATCTACTATAGAAAAAAGAAATTAAAAAAAGACACAACTATTGCTTTATTAATCTTTTTTGTGTTTATAATTCCTTTCATTTTTATCCGAGCTTATTCGCCAAAATTTGATAGTGAAATCTGGAAAAATTCAATTAATAAAAACAGGACTTATGGTGGAATTCCTGCATATTCAAATGGTGAAATGGTCGAAGATTTGATTGAAAGTGAAATCCTAATCGGAAAAACAATTGACGAAATAGAATTCATATTAGGAAGAAATCATTTTAAACAAAAATATTCTGACTCAACAACTATTTGGTACTTCTATCAAAACCAAAGTATTTTTGATGGTTGTGATAAAATATATATTGAATTTGAAAATAACAAAAGTGTAAACGCTGAAATTGGAGGATGCGATTAAAGAAAACGGATTACATCACAGCATTAGAGTTACTACATAAATACTAAAGGTGGGTTCTAAAAATTCATTTTTTCTCTTTAGATTTAAAAAAATCACAGAACCCATTAAACGATTTTCTTAAATCATATCAAAATTACAATATTAATTTTAATTATCACATATAAAAAGTATCTTTTTTTAAA
>JAIPBB010000120.1 GCA_021739805.1 Saprospiraceae bacterium
TATAATTCTTTAAGGTTTTTACATTGGCTTAAATCTGGTAATGATGTTAATTGATTATAATAACAAACTAATATTTCAAGATTTTTAAATTCTTCAATACCATTTAGATCAATTAAATTTTTCCTACTACAATTAATTTCAATAGCATTAATATCTTGAGGATTAGAACTTAACCATTCCTTAAATGTGACTCCATTTTTTGCTTGTTCATATGTCTTTAAATATTTCATTACAAGTTATATTTTTCTGTTGATTTTAATATCTCATTACGTTCTAAAGCCTCATCTTTATTAAAACCTCTCCATAATATTTCAACACGATTACCAGAAGAAAAAAAGAAATATTTACCATCAAAATTATAATAAATATCTGATTGTATATTATATAACAAATATATAGTCTTTACAAAATATGAATCTTTAAACATTTTGTCATCAGAATTATAGTATCTGTGTTGATATAATCCTGAGATTACTTCTATTAATATAATATTACCATTAAGAGTGAAAATAATATATTCACCCTTCTGAGGCGGCATCTCAGTTTTTGCCGATTCAAATGTCTCAAATTTAATAACCATAAAGCTATATATTAAAAATATAATATAAAGTTATTATGAAATTTTAGTGAACACAATATAAAGAACTATCTTGGTTTGAAATAGTTAGATAAATACACATAAAATGATATAAAATAATATCAATGTTTGAAGGAAGTAAAATATCTCTACAAAAATGGTTTGCTGCCATTTATCTTATAACTTCTCATAAGAAAGGTATATCATCTTTACAATTACATAAAGATTTAGGAATTACTCAAAAAACTGCTTGGTTTATGCTTCATAGAGTTCGTCATAGTTTAGGATTAAATAATCAACCAACTTCTAAATTAGAAGGAACTTGTGAAGCAGATGAAACTTATATTGGTGGTCAAGAAAAGAATAAACATCAAAGTAAGAAAACAAAAGGAACACAAGGTAGAAGTTTAAAAACTAAAACTCCTGTTGTTGGTATTATCCAAAGAGGTGGCGAATTAAGAGCTAATGTTGTAGATGGGACATCGGGAGAAATCTTGAAGAAGTTTATACATGAGAATTTAGAAGTTGGAAATCCATTGAATACTGACGAATGGTTAGGATATAAAGGACTATCTAAAATCTTTGATCATAAAGTGATTAAACATAATCAAAAAGAGTATGTTAAATGTGATATTCACACTAATACAATTGAAGGATTTTGGGCAATCTTGAAAAGAGGAATAATGGGAATTTATCATTCTATGAGTAGAAAACATCTACAAAGATATGTTGAAAGATATGTTGATGAATTTGTATTCAGATATAACACTCGTGGATTTTCAGAAAATTATAGATTTGATTATGTCCTTAATAATATTAACAATCGTTTAACCTATAAAGAATTAAAAAATGTTGGAAGTAATTAAAAAATGGAAATTGAACCAAACATTATTGGCTCAGAAGATGGGCATGTCAAAAGTTGTTTTTGGAAATAAACTGAATGATGATTTGTTTTCAGATTATGAATTGGTTAGGTTAAAGATGATTTTAAGAGAACTTTATAGTGATTTAGATGGTGTGATTGATATTGACTTTAATGATATGCTAAAATCAATTATTTGAGTTGATCTATTGTAAATGAAAATTTACCTTTATCTAAAATAAATAATCCGTGTTGGATTATATCCATTCCAATTATTACATCAAATTCTCTACTCTTACCAAAACAAGCAGGATTTATCTTTATTGATTGTGAATGTCCTTCAAGAGATAATTGAAGGATATATTTATCAGACTTCTTTTCTTTATGGATTGTATTTAGATAAACATATCCATGTTTATCTGGGTTCAAATCTGAAATAACTTTATCAGATACAATTGTTTCCATTGATCCAGTGTCCCAAATACAAACATATTGATTTATTGAATCTCCATTAGAAATCCAAACTTTACTCAATATCTTCTCCATATTTGGTTAAATCAATTTTATCACTTTGTTTTTCTTTTGTTAGGTCAAGTCCAATATTTTTTGATGCTTCCTTTGCTCTTTCCAAATCAAAAGATGAAGATGAAGATTCTTGTATTACAAAATCTTTGAACTTCTTAATTTTGGGTTTAGTTAAATCTAATCCTACTTTCATAATTTCACTTATTTTTGTAGTTATATATTAATTCTTCAATTTCATAATTTCTTTAAGAAATTCTTCTACTGAATAGTTTGAAAAATCAACATCTAAATCACCTTGATTAATATTATTTGGAATACAAATATCAGAGAATACTTTATCTATTCTTGGATCTTTTCTATCTGACATAAATTCCCATTGTAGATAGTTTATTGCCTCTAAATGAGGATTTATATCATTTTTTAATGGTTTATAATCATTTGTTCCAATTTTTGATTTTGAAATCTTATAATACTTCTCAATATTAATATCTTCAAATAAGTCTAAAATTGATGATATACAAATAAATGAAATCTTAGTTATAATTGGATTAGAAGAGTTTTCTGTTAAATTATGAAACTCACTATTTCTAAGATTAAGTCCTAGGTAATCACATAAAATCATTTTCAATCCATTACATATGTTTGGATATTTTCCTCTGAAATCGGATGTGTCTAATAATTCACCAAGTGTCTTATTTTTTAGATTTGACTTCTTATATAACCAGTTATTTTTAATAAACAACTCTCTAACTAATGGTTCAATTAGTTTCAATGATACCATATTAATTGATATCCAATCATTATCTTTCTTTGATTTATTAAAGGTCTCTATTATAGTATTTTTAATAGAATTTGAAATAGAATTATCTGTTAATATAACATCAATATTATCAAATATAATAGTTAGATAAATACACATAAAATGATATAAAATAATATAAATTATATTATTTTATATCATTTTATGTGTATTTATCTAACTATATGATCACAAGGCTTCTGTTTAAAATCTCCATGTTTTGGGCAAGTTATGATAACTTTTGTGTAAGAATTAATATAAATAACTTTATCATAATTGTATGTTTTACCATGTATTTTTCTCGAACTTTTTACAAATTTATCTTTTGTGTGTACAGTAAATTTCCTAGTTCTTAATATTCCACATTTTTTACAACCCGCACCCTTTGAAATATGTTCATTTGGATATTGTTCAAATTCACCATGAATTGGGCAAACGATTTTAACTTTTGTTCTATAATTTTTATATTTTGTTGATGAATAATCATAAAAATCACCATGTACTTTTTTTGCTTGTTCTATAAACTTACTATTAGATTTAGATCTTTTTATTTTTGAACACTCAAAACAATCATTACCTTTTAAATGATTTCTTGGTGTTTGTTCAAAAATTTTGTGAATAGGACAAATAATTTTAACTTTTATGTCTAAATTAACATAATCTACCAATGAATAATCAAACTTATCACCATGAATTATTTTAAATCTCTTTATTAATTCCTCTGTTGATAATTTTTTCATAACTTATATATAAAAAAAAAGAGGAAACAAATTAATGTTCCTCTTTTTTTATTATTATTCCAATTAAGGATTATATCAATACACCTTGGGTATCAGTTACGTGAATAGTCATAAATTGCTTGTGTGGAAAGAATCCAATGTCTGCAATTGCATAACGACTACGAATTAACATACGGGGAGCCCAAGTAGCTTCACTGATAAGTGAAATTGACTGTGCCATCAAGTAAGGAACGAATACAAGACCTGGTTGGTCAATTGAATTCTTACGTCCTAAGAAGATACGGTTATCATCCCATCTTTGGTAAGGATCTACATAAATTGCAATGTTTCCAACATTACCCATTGGATAAAGTTGTCCGTTTGCGTTTAAGTTAGCACCTTTAACAGGATTAAGTGTGTAACCAGCGACATCTTGAATAACGGAAGCTAAGTTACCGTTTGTCACAAGGTATTGAGCAGGACCTACACGACCTTCAGTTGCTATAAAGTTTGAAGCGTTATTCAATTTTGCAATAAGTTTTCTCTGGATTGAGTGAGTTGTTTCACCTCCTGGAGCAGAACCGGCAATTGACAAATATGAGTCAACGTCAAAGTCAAATTTAGATACACCAGCAGCGCTCTTAGGAGTTGTGTGTGCAATTCTATTTTGATCTGACAATTCAGCTACTTTATCAACAATTTGTTTAGAAATTGTTTGGGTAAGTTCATTTACAAGAACTGATTCAAGTTTTTGAACGATATCCATTCCAGTTGCTGCTTTGATGTCCTCAATTTGAGTACGTTTCAATGCTGAACTGATTTCGATATCACCAACTTGTATAGTTTTTGTGAAGATATCTGGTCCAATAACGCCAGGATAGGTTTTCTCATCAGTATCACGGTTCATTGGACTATTCATATACCAACCAGCTGAGAAGCCAGGAATATGATCTTCAAGTAATGAAACTAGGGATACAGTTGCGCCAGTTAATACGAAATTTGTCATGGTAGCTGCGGCAAGTGAGTTACCTGCAATTTGCATAACTGTACCAGTACTCAACATTTGAGCAATGGACTCAGTACTATTTGGGAAAGTGTTTCTTGTTGCATCATAACCCCAAGAACCACCTACATTAGCGGCAGTGTTAAACTGACGGAATGAACGGAACATTGGATAACCATCAATACGTGACCATCCTAAGAACTCTAACCAACCTGCTTTGTTAGTTGTACCACCTGCGGTTTTAAAGGTAGGATCAAATGCTTGAATAGTTGCATATGATTGTCCAGCCGTTACTCCAAAATAAGGTGCAGAAGTTGCAGTACCACCTGAAAGGTGAACAAAAATTCTATCTGTTAAACCACCAACTTTTTCTCTAACTGGTTGTCCATTTGCATCCAATTTTTCAGACATAGCTGCTTCAAGGTGATCTGTCAAACCTGAAAGTCCAGCAACAGTTACTTTGAAAACGATAGGTCTTTCATCTTTTTCAGTATCATCTGAAAGGTTATCATATTTAAAGTCAACGAATAAAAGGTCAACTTTAGGTGATGATGAAGGTTTTACTGCGATAAGGTCTAAACCTATTGTTTGTGCAGCAATTTTCATAGATACTGGAAGTAAATTTTGTCCAATATCACCTGAACCTATACCACCTGCTGTTCCTAAGCCGTAGTCACCCCATACTAAACCTGGTGTGGTTGATGGTTGTGCGGAAGTTACATTACCCATACCGTTAAGGTTACCTAACGTAGAATAAGCTACATTTTCATTCAATGAGTGCATTTCTGCATACTCAGCCATCCATCCTCTTTTGTAAGCATCTTTCACTCCTAATGAGTCAAGAACTGGAGACCATTTCTTTTCTGCTTTTTGTTTATCAACTAAATAATTCATTTATTTTTTTTGTTTTTTTGAGACAATTTATGTCTTGTTTTTTAGTCTTTGATTATTATATATTTAGATAAAAATGTCATTTTTTTCCATTTTTAACCATTAAGTCTTTCAAAGACAGCTTTCATTCTTGCCAATTCATCATCAGAGATTTTAACATCACTAACTACTTTGTTTTCGTTTAATACTTTTTTAGCAGGTTTTTCGTTTGTGTACCTTTGTAAATCACGACTATTCCAGAAACTTTCAAACTTTTGTTCTGTATTCAAATTAGGGAATAATTTTGCTTGATTTAACACACTCTGTTGAACTTTTGGTTCAAGTTTTTCCCAGATTGCAGTTAAGTCAATAGGCATAGCATCAATTAACATGTCATTAAATGTCTTTGTTTTTGGAGACAAGGCTTCATTAATTTTTGCTAATACTTGTGATTCTGTTGTGTATTTACCTTCGCTTTCTTTTAATGCGATATTTACTTTTGCTCTATCCTCTTGGGATAAGTTGTAGTAAGCAGCTTTCTTCTTTTCTGATAAGAATAGTAAGAAATTGGGTTCGTCTTGTTCGGAAGCCTTACGTTTTTTAGTTTCGTATATAAGACGTGATATATTATCTTGTAAAGATTTTTCTGAATTATAAATCTTGTCACCTAATCTAGTAACTTTAGATTCATGAATTTCAATTGGTTCTTCTTGTGAATCAAGTTGTATAACAACCAATCCGCTTTGTGGGTTGCTTGCTAATACTTCACCTGAACTATCACCGACTGCCACAATCTCACCTGGAGTTAATCCAACTTCACCTTCACCTTCATCCTCAACTGGAACAACACCTGGTTCTTCAGTTGGAAGTTCATCATCAAGTTCTGGTTCTACAGTAATTTCTGAGCCTGGTTCAGCTTCAACTTGAATTTGACTACCTGGTTCAGCTTCGACTTGAACTTTACTACCTGGTTCAGCTTGAACTTGTGATTGTCCACCAATTTCTATTCCTGTGGTTGCAACATTACCTGTATCATCTGTGTTATAATACTGTTCAGTATCTGTAATTGAGTAATCTTCTTCTGTTATCAAATTAAAAGACTCATTTAATTTACCACCTTTTTTAAGTTCTGTGGTAAGTTTTTTTGTTGATTCTACAGTTTTATCAAGACTTTCGGCAATATAATTTGTGTATGCCATTGAATCGTCAAGATTTTCTGCAATATACTCTGAATAAGAAATATTATTATCTACATGCTCAGCGATATACTCTGAATACTCAATAGATTTATCTACGTTTTCTGCGATATATTCACTATATTCAATAGATTTATCTACATTTTCAGCAATATACTCTGAATACTCAATAGATTTATCTACGTTTTCTGCAATATACTCGGTATAATCAATAGATTTATCAAGATTTTCTGCAATGTATTCTGAATAATCAATAGTTTTATCAAGACTTTCAGCTAAATATTCTGAATACTTAATATTTTTATCTACATGCTCAGCAATATATTCTGAAAAGTCAATATTTTTGTCTAGTGTTTCAGCAATATATTTACTATAATCAATAGTTTTATCAACATTCTCAGCTAAATATTCTGTGTAGTTGATAGATTTTTCAAGATTCTCAGCCAAATAATCGCTATGTGAAGCTAACTCTGAAGTAGTTTTCTTTAACGAAACGTTTTCGTTTACAACTATTTGCACTTTTTCAGCAAGATAGTCTAAATACTTTGCGATTTTTGTTTGAGTTTCTTGCATTTTTTCATAATATTCAAACATATCATTAAGCTTACTAGGTTCAAATTTACCATTATCAGTTGTAATTTTTTGGTTGATTTCGGTTTTAAACTTTTCTATCTCTTCTGTAAGATATTTTGAATATTCTAACATTTGGGTTTTGGTTACCATCTCGTCTTTATTCATTTCAAATAACTCATTAATTTTTGACTCATCGGATATATCATATATCCTAAAGTTTGCACTTTCATTAAATCCAAGTGACTCATTTAAAGATATTACCTCCATTCTAGCAGAACCAAACCCTGGGTCCGCAACTGCATCGTAGGTAAATAATTTCTTAACTGTGACTGTACCATCGCTTTCAGTTACACCAGCTGCTCTTGATGATACAAAAATAGGGCAACCATCATCTACTAAGGCCTTTGCTTCTTTACCCCAATGTGTATTCAATAGTCGAATAGTACCTTCAACGATATTTCTTTCCTTATTGAATGTAACACTCTCTATTAAATGGGAAACTCTAGATAATGATGTATCAAATACGTCTGGGTGGTCAAACTCGCCATAAACTACACCAAGAGTCTCTCTTCTTCGATTAAGTTCTTCAAGGTGGGGAAGGAATTTATCTGCGGTATATATTCTATCATTTCGGTTTTTTACGTTAAATTCCGTAAAAGTACCTCCTAATATATACTTACCGTCTTTCTTCGCTTCTTCGTTTAGTTTTGTTAGTCCATCCAAACAATGTTCGACAATTAGAACAGGTTTTTTTGACATATCTTTTTGTATTATTTTTAATGTATATATTACACTTTAAATTCGTATTTTTTCCATTTTTGCACAAAAAAAACCACATTAAAAATGTGGTTCTCTTTCATTTAATTCATTTAATTCATCTAATATTATAAAATGTTGATTAAATCATCATCATTCGTTCTTTTTTTAGATTTTGTTGGATTTTTTTCTTTCTTTGCAATAGTCTGTTTTTCTTCAGCGTTTTCAACTTCATTGTCAAAATTAAACACATCATCTAGGTCAATATCAAAATCATCAATATTCTCGTCTATTTTTTCATCGATACTAAACAAGTCATCATCAATCTCCGTACTAATTGTTGCTACCGTAACTTTAAATGATGAGGGTTTTGCTTCTTTAATAACCTCAGCAATTTTTTCATCTTGTGATTTAGTCTTAAATGACTCGGGATTTTCATCAATTATTTCTCCTATTTGATCATCAATTTCGTCCACAAACACTTCACCATTTAATGATATGTAGTGTGGTTTATCATTTTTAACAATTTCGAGTACACCATCATCATAATCTATTATTTCTACTGATGTTAAGTCATAAATGTTATTTGCTACTAAAATTGCTTTAATTCTTCTATCCATAAAATTATATTATTTTTTAAAATTCTGATTGTGGACCACCTTGTGCTTGACCTCCACCGCCTAGTGCTTGTGGTTCGAAATCTTCTCCACCGCCACCGAAATCTTCTCCACCGCCACCGAAATCTTCTCCACCGCCACCGAAATCTTCTCCACCGCCACCGAAATCTTCTCCTCCGCCACCGAAATCTTCTCCACCTCCTTCTCCACCAGGTCCGCTTGCACCTCCACCCTCACCGGCATCACCACCTCTAAGTTTATATTTTTCATTTTCAGCAATATCAGAATCTGTAAATTTCATAATATTTCTTACGATCCATTCAATACTCAAATAGGGTTTACCTTCTTGATCCTGTAAGTTTGTTGATAATGTAGATGCGATTTCAGATCTCTTTGCCAAATTATTTAAAAATTTCCATTCTTCAAATAGGTCATTAGAATTAAACTCTATTCTAATAAAACTTTCAAATAATTTATCATCTACTAATTCAGGAAAATCTAACACCATTTGAATTTGTAACGGTTTTAATATTATTTCTTTAAACATAGTTCTAATTCTAGTGATGTAATTTTTAAATCGAATCTCATCTCTCGTAATATTAGATGTATCATCATAATAACCTCCTCCACCTGATTCTTCTTCAAATCTACTAAATGGTAATTTTGATGCTCTTTTGAAATTTTTATAAAACCATTGTAAAACTTCATCTTCATTTAACGATGCTTGTTGTGGTTGTATAATGTCCATGTCAGGTGTTCCTTGGTCTGATGATGGAAACCAATAATCTTTTGAGTGTGGTATTTTTGTAGTTCCATTAACATAAACTTCTCCAGTTCTATTATCCCACTCAATATCTTCATGATACTCAGACATCAACTGCAATATTTGTTGTTCTGCTTGCTGTCTTGTTAATCCTCCTACTGGAATTATAAATTTCTTATAAATTGCAGCTTGATTAATATTATACATCAATCTTGTTTGTTCTAGCAATTTAAGTTCGTTATAAGGTTTAATTAAACCTTCAACATATGATGTTTCATCATATTCCATATTATTTGAATATGAAAGATATATTATATTAGTATCTAATAAAACTCTTCTCAATTGTGGAACATCGGGATTTTGAATCCAAACCAATGTTGAACTACCTGGCTCAGTAGCAATTATAAGTGTTAAAGGATCCAGCAAATTTAAATCTATAATGTTCTTTTGTTTATCATCATACACAACCTCAAATGCCATAAATCCATCAATAAGGAAATGTTTCATAAAATTCCATGCTTTTACACCATCATTAAATCCAAAGCCATTGTAAATTTTTCTAAAATTTTCTTGAAATTTGTCTCTAATTGTCTGATCATAAGATTCTGGTAAATCTATCATTTTACAAAAATAATTATTATCATTATAAATAATAGTTTCATCTGATATCCTTGTAAGAAAATCCTTTATTTCCTCCTTTATAGAATATTGTCTTAATATTTTTCTCTTATCTAAATATTTTCTATCTAAATATGCTATTGATTTCTGTTCAAGGAATTTAGATATAATTTTCTTAGTAAATAAATCGTACATGTTTGTGCCAGGATCATTAACCATACTGTCAGTATCCTCAAATGCGCCTATTGCCTGACTATTTCTAACAACCATATCATCAGTATTTTGACCCCATTGTGATAATCTTCTAAGAAGTTTATTTGTAAAAGTTCTATTTGGATTTCTACCAAATTCATACATAGAATTTGGCTGATTATATCTATTATATGTTGATTCATTAAGTCGGGTATATTGTTGCCTAGCCATTTAAATTATCTTAATTTTCAATTATATATTATTATTTGTGTTCCCTATTCATCAAACAGTTTTAAATTGGCTTCAAAATTTCTTAATGCTCTGTAAAACAACTCGACATCTTTCTCATATAATTCTAATAATTCTTGATATTTTTGAATCTTACTTTGCATTTCCAATCTAAGATTTTGATTATCCAATCCTTCTAAAGTATCTAACATCATTCTCTTATTTATGTATTTAGTATTTAAAAATATAAATCTATCAAGTATTGTTGTTGATACAGCATATATTTGTACAATTTTTAATACATCAAACCCAGTAAGGGAATATTCTTTACTACCATTTGTCTGCAACCATCTATAAACATTTTCAATTCTAGCATCAAGACTTTTTTCTTCTAAAACATTTTGTATATCTCTATTCTTATCAACACAATTCTTATTTGCCTTAAATAAACTGCTTATAAACAATATCTTATATTCATACGGTAAATAATCTAAATTTATAGCATATAAGATATTTTTATTATCTTTAACTTTATATTCTAGTGATAAGATTGGACACCAAATTTTATTACCATTATAATTATACTTGATAATATAAAAACATCCTTTTCGTAACTTATTGGCATTAGTTGCTCTTATTTGCCATGTAGGGGTTTTAAATGCAGTTTGAAATATTTGAACAGTCGAATCATCAGTCAACACTTTTATATTGTTATTGTATTGACCCATTAGTGCACGAACTTCTTCTTTAAATTCCATGTACTATATATTATTTGTTTGGAATTAAACCCTTTTTCTTTAAATCATCTTCTGTAATAATTACAAATTTCATATTTCGTCTATCACACCATTCTTTAGCATACGCCCATTTGTGCAAATTCTTCTTATACATTCTTAATGAATATTCATAATTTTCAAGTAATTTTAAAGTTTGTTTTTTTGGTTTGTCAGGCGGCAGTGTGTCAGATTTAGGCTTTACCTCTACAATAAGTCTATCATAAAATTCAGGATCACCATTTTTTGTCATCTCTAAATAAAAATCAGGATAATATCTATGTATTTCTGTTTGTCCAATGTCATTAGTAATATGATATGGTATTTCAATTTCCTCAGAACTCCATCGTCTAACTCTTTCATTTAAATCTGCCCATCGACAAAACGCAAATTCCCAAGAACTTAAAAATTGTATATTTGATGGATCACCTAAATATTTTTCTACATTTTGAAGAACATATTTGCCTTGGTGATATTTCTTTTTATTTCCATTTGATCGATTTTTACCCATTCTATATCCTATCTTTTATATTGACTAGGATTAGGTGGTTCTTGTCTAAGTTTATAATTATTAGTTATATTAATATAACTACCAGGATTCGCCATAGCCACATCATATAAACTATTAAAATGTTGAACTCTATTTTTAGAAATATCTTCATATTGTATATTACGAACAAGCATAATAAATTGTTCATCAGTTAAATGATCAAACTGATTACCTAATGTTGGTGAATCTACAGTACCTTCATGTCTAACCCAATCTCTTAAAGCCATATTTTATATATTAAATATTACTGATCACAAAAAAGACAACTTCAGTTGTCTTTTTTACTCTTATATATTATGCAGACCCTTACCTTCATTAGATCCACTCAAACTAACCATTTTTGGAGGACTCTGATTATTCTTCTTTTGGTATAATTCATTTAACCCTTGCGCAAATCCTCGTTTACATATTTCTGAAAAATATGGAAAAGCCTGGGTGTACCTTTTTTCGTTAAAATTTTGCCAATTTTTAAACATCATCATAATTCCAGATTGCATACAATCAAATTTATCATCACTTGTTTTGTACTTGTTTTCAAATTTCTGAATCATTTTTTCTCCAATAAGAATTATCATCTTCTCTGCATTTCTAGTCAACCTACCCCTGCCTTTTGATATTACTACCTCATAATAAAAATCCCCATCATCTAAATATTTTGCCATTTGTTTAATTATTTTTTGAATAAAATCTTTTCATAATAATGAAAAAATAATATGTGAAATAAAATTGAATGATATTGTATTGCCTGCGAAATTATATTAAAGAATGATATTTCATTTATTTTAAATTGCCTTTATATTGATATAAAAATGATACTATTTGGTATAAAAATGATACTATTTTGGTATCAATTTGATATCATTATGCTTACATATATATATTAAAAGAAAAAAAGTTTTAATTATTTTTATTTAAACTACGCACAAAAAAGAGGAAACAAGTACCTCTTTTACTGAATTATTTTGTTTTCTCTAATTTCAGTAATTAATTTATTTTTAATTGAAATAAATTCAAATGACCAAGGATTAACTGGTAATAGTTAAATATGTTTTCGTTATATTTAATTCATTTATAAAATTGATATAATTCATAATCATATTTATATTTTTAAATTTTTTATAAAAAAGAGGAACAATGTTCCTCTTTTTCTGAAATGAAGTGTGATTACTTTATATTTCTCTTAGCGTTAACTTTTGCCTCTTTGATAGAGTTAAGATTTTTATAAAGTTCATGTTTGTAGATTAATAAATTGTTAAATGTTTGTTTTAACTTCGCATCTTCATTTACTAATTCTTCGTTTTCTTTTAACATACCAATTGATGCATTACAATCTCTGATTTTTTCTTCAATTTTCTTTTCTTTATCCTCCAATGCTCTAAGGTGTAACAATTCTTTTGAGAGCTTATTTTCAACAAATGGAGTCAAATCATAATCAAGGTCTTTTTGAATATCAATAATTAAATCATTTGGTGATGCATACTCATAAAATGCGCTGCCTCTTCTTTGATCTTTTGTATATACATATAATTTGTCTTTATAGTTAAATACTGTTGCTTCAAGATAAGGATGTAAATTATTTGTAATTCTTAATGCTACATCTAGATCAACAAATTTGTCAATATTTTGTGCTGTTGTAGATGCCAATACATAATAATCTCTCTTTAACCAAGGAATAATTTTTGAATCAAATAAATTTTCAAGAGTAGTTTCTGTATCAAGTTTTTCTTCATTTAAGAAAACATCCTTATTATTCTTAGTTGAAAGACTTAAAATCAAATTCTCATCAATTCTAAAACTAATTTTATCGTCTACAATTTCTGATAATGATAATGCCTTTTCCAGAATTCTGAACTCTTGCATTTTTTCTTTATCCTCAATGTGATTTTCCAATAAAGTTTGTTTAACTTCATCTTCACCTATTAAGAACCATCTATCTCCGACAAATGCTAAATGCCCTTCTTCAACTTTTTCTACTAAAGTATAAACTTTATTTCCTTTTCCTGAATTTCTATAATTTTGAATTTCAATTGGATTATTTGAGTAACTTTGTAAAAATTGTTTTACTTCAGGAATCCAATCATGAATTGTCAACTCATTCATAATAGCTTCCATTTTAGAATCGTCATTCTCTAAATTAATAATATTCAAAATTGAACTTATTGCTGGTCTATACAATTGTCCGTGGTTTTTTCTGTCAATAACCTTATATAAATGCTTAAGATTATAATTAAGAGGCTCTGTCTCTAATTCTTCTTTAAATGACTCCATTAAGTTTTTAACTTTATTATCCCATGAATAAGGCATTAATCTTTCATTTAAATTTTGAACTAATTCTCTTTCAGAGAAATCATCATATTTCTGAATAAAAGTCTCGACAACTTGTGTTAGGTCACTTTCATCAATCGTAAGTGTTCTCTTAAAATTGAATAAATCTAATTTCAAATTTTTCATAATATTGTTTTTTATTTTTTATATCTTGCAGTTTTTTAAAAAATTTTATTTTAAAATTCTATATTATATATTTTATTATAAATGTGACTTTTTTCCAACTAAGAACAAAAAATAAAATATATAAGTTTATGAAAAAAATAACACCAAGGGAATTTATAGAACAAAAATTTCCAAATCTTAAAGCCACACCTACAAATGAATTAAATAAAGTTATAGGTGGTGATACGATATTATCATTAATGGAAGAGTATTATATGTATAGAATAACTTCACAAATTTTGACATAGAATGACATAAAATGGTATAAAATAAATCATTAAAATTAAGTTTTTGATATTTTTTATTTAATATATAGATAAAGCGTACATTGATTTATTGGTAAAGATGGTTCTGCG
>JAIPBB010000121.1 GCA_021739805.1 Saprospiraceae bacterium
GCCAATATTACTGTATAAGCATTAATCTTATTGCTAACAAGTTGATCTCCACCAGAGCTTGCTTCCTCTTCAGATTAACGCCGGAATATTACAAATTAATTTTTAATTTTCTACCAACCATTTTTGCACACATTACCATTATTAAGCAAAAACAATTTCAATCCCCTATTGTTAAATTAGGGGATTTTTGTTTTAAGAAAAATATTAAACTTCCTAAATTGAGTTTAGTTTTTCTGTTAATGCATTAATTAATTCCCTTTCTTCCTTAACAACACCTTGATAAGCATTTGCTACATTTTCAACTATTTTAATGCAAATTGCTTTTAATTCAATAGTGAAATCACTCTTGTTTTCATCAATAAAAATCATAAATGAATCAAATGCTTCTTTCATACTTACTTTTTTATCCAAAAGCTTTTCGAACTCGAATTCAGTGTAAAATGCACTGTCCATTCCAAATTCATCAACACCCTCTTGCAATGGAATTAAAAGTTCATTTAAATCCTCTCGAAATTTTTCAATTTCTTCTTGTTGAACGCTACCATCAGCCATTGCAATAGCATAAACAAGTTTTCCTAGATTAACATAAAACTGCTTGTAGTTCATAATTGTTTTGTTTTAATGATTGCTTATCAAATATAATATTATTATTGCAAAATATGAAATTTTTTTTATTTTTTTTACATAAATTTGTCTAAATTAATAATAAAATGGATAGAAGTCAAGCATTAAAACTGTTAAAAGATAATATAAAAAATGAAAATATGCTAAAGCATTCATTGGCTTCAGAAGCTGTGTTAAGAGCTTTGGCAATACATTTAAAGCAAGATGCCGACAAATGGGCAATTGCAGGATTGCTTCATGATATTGATGTTGAAATTACAAATGCCGACCCAAAAATCCATGGAGTTATAGGAGCGGAAATGCTCGCTGAACTAAATATTAATCCCGAAATTATCGATGCAATAAAAATGCATAATGAAGAAGCGACAGGACTTCAAAGAACAAAAATGTTTCAACACGCATTGGCAGCCGGAGAAACAATCACCGGAATGATAACAGCAACAACATTGGTTTATCCTGACAAAAAGCTATCCAGTGTAAAACCAAAGTCAATAACAAAAAGGATGAAACAAAAGGCTTTTGCTGCCTCTGTTAACCGAGAAACTATTATGGAATGTGAAAAAATTGGGATTCCCCTACCCGACTTTGCAGCAATTTGTTTGGATGCAATGTGTGGGATTAGTGATGAGTTAGGGCTTTAGGTTTTGGGTTTCAGGTTTAAGGTTTAAGGTTGCTTTAACCATGGTCATTGAGCGGAGTCGAAATTAGTCGAAATGCAGGTTTGATGTTTCAGGTTACAAGACGCAACCCGCAACCCGAAACTCGAAACTCGTAATTAATCTCTCTTATACTCCCCCTGAACTACAAGCTAAATCTGATACTTCAAATAATCCAGCATCAATGGAATTTCATTTTCATCAACACCATGTTTTAAGAGATATTGTTCGTCATCTTTAAATCCGGCTAGAAATAATTCAAAATCATTATCCTTTTCAAGTATAGATTTTTTATAAAATTCGAAAGCCTCAGTTTTGTTTCCTTTTGCCCAATTCAAATGACCAAAATTCATATAGTCATATTTATTTGGCTCGGTTTCTAAAAGCTTTTTGTAATATTTATCAGCAACATCAAACCTTCCGATTATAAATGAACACCAGGCAATTGGTCTTAAAATTTTAGTGTTTGAAGGAGCTAGATATTCAACTTTAAAATAGAAATCAAGTGCCTTTTCATACTCCTTTTTCTCAAGATAACAATGTCCGAGATTTGCTTGTACATAAAGATCTTCATCTTTCAATTTTTCAGCTTCATGATAAGTTTCCAATGCCTTCTCATTTTGATTCAGGTTTCTGTAACATAAGGCAATCTTCTTCAAATTCCACAATCTATTTTCATCAAAAAGCTCGGCTTTACTATAATATTTTAAGGCTTCGTTAAAATCAGCTGATTTTTCATAAGCATAAGCCGTTTTTTCAAAAATCTCCCTATTATTTTCACCTTTTTCAATTAAAATTTCAAAAACTTCAATTGCTTCATCAAAATATTGATTTGAAAAGAAATACTCACCAATTTTTCTAATACTTTCAACATTATCTAAAAGAGTAAAGAACTTAACTTTATGAAAAGCTAATTTCTGTTTGAAAATATCAATAAAATCTTCTTTGAAAGTGTAAAGTTTTACGAAGCGATAAATATCCTGGATATATTGAGTAAAAACAGTGCTTTCAAGTTTTTGTTTATTCAGAATTTCATCATCTTTAATAACTTCCGACATTCCGTCAATTTCAGCATTCAGCATTTCGAGCATCATTGATTTTTGAGCTTCGGGCAATCGTTCCAAATTCAAACAAAATGAATATTTGTCGGAATTACACATATGCGTTGATTTGGCCAGACCATTTACAAAGCTATCTTTATCAAATTTTGTTTTTTCAGTTTCTAAGGCATTGAAAGCAATCTTGTTTCCATTGTAAAATGGCATAAACCAATTCTGCATTTCATTAAAAAAACTAAAATGCTTTAACATCTGGAAAGTACTCATAAAAACATCAGAGCCATCAAGTTGCATTTCTGAAAGTTCCTGAAGTTTATCCATCAAACCCGGAGCATCATCGAAAAATCTCTCCCATTCAGGATTTTTATCATCAAACAAATCGTCAGTTAATAAATTATCAAGGTCGAGTTTCTCTTTGATTTTGGGTTGTATTTTTAATACTTCCGGAATAATTTCATCCTGAAATTTCTTAGTTACTCTTTCGGTGTCCTTGGCTTTTAAAAGCTGTATAATGATTTTCTCAATTTCGCTTTCAATGTTTGAAGTTTCTTTGAGATGAAGCAATTCTTCATTTATACTCGGATAAAAATCCATTCTCAAATTATGAGCATACATTGAAATAACCAAACCAACCAAGGCTCTTTGCCAGACTTCGTTTTCTCTCTTTTTATAAAATGAGAAAAGAATATCAAATTTTTTAACATCAAAATAGCTTAATACACTTAATGTTACAGCACTGACGACCAGGCTCTTTTCATGCCACGGAATTTCTTCAGAGTTGATTGTTCGATTAAGGAAGTCGATTTCTTTTTTATTATAAATGTCGGTTAGCCAAAGCAATTCAAATAATTCTTTTAAGATTAACTCTCTCTCCTCTGAATATTCATCAGACTCGCCGGACAAATCTGCTTCTTCAAGAACATTTTTTAATTCATTCTCAAATGAAAAACCATCGAATAAAATTTCTGATTTATTTAGTATTTCAGTTAATTTGCTAAGTATTTCTGTCTTTCTAATGGAAGGACGAATAGCTTTCTGAACAACAATAGCTTCTTTAAGCTTATCAGCTAATTCAATTATTTTTAATTTTAAATCAAGGAATATTTTGTTCCGTTGTGGGTCGTTAACACCCATAAAAGTATATTTCAATATATTTTGATATGTTTCAGTTAACCTTTCAAATTGTAGATTATAATCAGAAATACCAATAATTTCGACAAATTCTGATAATAAATTCAGGGCATCCTTAATTTTACTTTTGGAAACAAATCTTAATATTTGCTTATGTGTTTTTTCTATTGTTAATTTATTCATGTATTTTTTCAGCAATAATGTTAAAATTTTCAGTATATATCTTCTGTATTTCAAAAAACCCATAATTAATCAACAATCATACCCATACGTATTTAAGGAAATTATGGCAGTTTGGCAGAGGATTGTTAGCTTATGAAATATCAAATACCAAATAAATTTCAAATACCAATTTTCAAATGTTCAAAACGGTTTGGAATCCAGACGGACAAGTTTTGAAATTTAATTCATTGGAATTTATTTGTATTTTGGTGCTTGTTTTTTGTTATTTAGTGTCTGCAAGAAAACTACCCTGAATTAAAAATCAGCCTTTCCCCGTTCCGCCAATTGGCGTATGGGCTGATTTTCAGTGAGTTCACCCTTTAGGCTTGGGGAAAAACTCACTGAAAATCAAAATTTTTTGGGTTTTCTTGCAGGCACTATTTAAGAACAAGGATTAACGATTTTTGATGATTTCGGCAATGAAAAAACACATCTAAAATCAAAAATCGTTAATCGATATTCGATATTCAAAATCCTTTGTCATACAAAATTACAAATGAAACTATTAATATACCTTTTCTCCACCTAGATAAGTTTCCAAAACCTTAATCTTAAACAATTCATTTTCAGCTTCTGTCATTAAATCTTTTTCAAGAATTACAAAATCAGCAAATTTCCCAACTTCAATACTGCCTTTTTCGTTTTCTTCGAAACAGGATTTTGCTGCCCAAATTGTCATGGCTTTTAAGGCTTGTTCACGAGTTAAATCATTTTCCGCTTGAAATCCATTTTCAGGGTATCCACTTTGGTCTTTTCTGGAAACCCCGGCATAAAAACCAAATAATGGATTTATGCTTTCAATTGGAAAATCACTGCCATTTGGCAACCAGCCATTTTGTTGAAGTAGTTGTTGATATGCATAAGCTCCTTTGATTCTTTTCGGTCCTACCCTACTTTCAGCCCAATACATATCGGAAGTTGCGTGAGTGCTTTGTATGGAAGGAATAATGTTATATTTTCCGTATTTATCAAAATCATCCGGGTGAACAACCTGTGAATGTTCAATTCTCCATCTTAAATCGTTTTTCCCTTTTAGAATTGAAGAATAAATATCAAGCATAAATCTTACAGCAGAATCACCAATGGCATGTGTGCAAACCTGAAAGCCTGCATCATAAGCCGCCTGACATTCGGCTAACTGTTCTTCATAAGTCTTAACAAATACGCCACTTTTAGTAGAGTCATCGGAATATGGTTTAATTAATTTTGCTCCTCTTGAACCCAAAGCACCGTCAGCATAGAGTTTTACAGATCTGACACTTAAATATTCAGTTTTATATTTTCCTTGTTTTAATTTATCTAAATGTGCTAAAGCATAAGGAAGCATTGCATAAACACGCATTTTCAATTCTCCTGCTTTTTGAAGACTGTCAATTAAATCTATCCATGGAATATCAGTTCCGGCATCGACAACAGTTGTTAATCCAACTGCAAAGCAATTTTTCTGGGCATCAAGCAATGCTCTGACTTTTTCATCATAAGATTTTTCAGGAATACCATCTTTTGCAGCATCAGCAGCATTTTCTAAAAGTACTCCTGTGAATTTTCCATCTTTATAAATAATTTCTTCCTTTTGAAAATCATCAAAATTCAAATTGGCTCTTTTTAATGCTTCTGAATTAATTATCACAGCATGACCATCAATACGTATTAAAACAACCGGTTTGTCTGGGAATAAACTATCCAACAAATGATTATCAGGAAAGTCTTTTACTTCCCAGTCATTCTGATCCCATCCTCTTCCAACAAGCCATTCGGGATTGTATTTAACGTTATGTTCTTTTAAAATATCAATTATTTCATCAAAAGATTTTGTTGCTGTTAAATCAGCATTTTGAAGATTTAATCCATATCCCCAAAAATGACAATGAGCATCAATTAGTCCGGGATAAATAAATTTGCCTTCGCCATCAACAATCTTTTCTGACTCATAATTTCCTGAAATATAATCGTTTGTTCCAATGGCAACAAATTTTCCATCTTTCACAGCAAAACTTTCTGAAATTGTCATTATGCTATCAACTGTGTAAACCTTTGCATTTTTTACTATTAAATCAACCTTTACTTTATTGGAGCAAGAAAAACATGCAATCATAATTATGCTTATTATTGGTAAAAAAATATACTTATGTCTTTTTTGAATAATTTTCATTTTTGTTCAATTAAGATTATTAATCTACAAAATTAAGTAATTATTGCATAAAGTTGGAGTTAATTGGATAAAAAGGCGAAGGCTAAGGGAAGTGAGAGCTTGGGAGCATGAGAGTGTGTGAATTGGAGAGCCTGAGAAATGAGAGTTGAGTAAGTGATATGTAATTTCAGATCAAGTGCCACGCTTGATAAATTTAGAATTTGGGATAGGTAAACAGCTTGGATTATCGAGGAATGACGGCGAAAGTAGGAAAAAAATAATGAATATCGAATAATAAATGTTGAATAATGAAGATGGCAGAGAGGCATCCAGACTGACTCCCTTCGGTCGAAAGGCATCCAGACGGACTACCTGCGGTAGAAAGGAAAAATCTTAAAAAATCTGCGTAAATCAGCATCAGAAACCTGAAACTTGAAACGAGCAACGAGAAACAAGCAACGAGAAACGAGAAACAAGAAACGAGCAACGAGAAACTACCCCACCCTATTTATTAACATTTTCACAACTAACATTTGTTAGAAAAATTCCATCTTTTAATTGTACTGTTTAAAATCTTTGTTATTTTTGCTAATTCTAAAACAAACAAGAAAAAACTTAAAACATGAATAAAATCAAATTAAACCCAAGATTCATCTTTATTGCAGCAATTATTTTAATAGCAGCCGCTTTACGATTACTTATTAACATACCGAATGTTACTCCTATAGCAGCTATGGCATTATTTGGTGGAGCCTATTTCGGAAAACGTCATATTGGCTATATCATTCCACTTGTAACACTTTTTGTTTCTGATTTAGTTTTAATGTGGATTAATCCAGAATTCGGATTCCATGCTACTATGATTTATGTATATATAGGCTTTGCAATTGCTGTTACCATTGGAATTGCAATGAAAAAGAAAGTAAATGTTTATTCAATTTTTGGAGCATCTTTATTGTCATCAATAGTGTTTTTCCTTTTAACAAACTTTGGAGCTTGGATGACTCAAATGATGCCTTATCCAATGAATATTGCCGGTTTGATGGAATGTTATACAGCAGGACTTCCATTCCTAAGATGGGAAGCACTTGGAACTCTTGGATTTTCAACTGTATTCTTTGGTGTGTTTTATTTAGCACAACTTAGATTTCCAGTTTTAGCTAAAGTGAAAGCATAAAAAGAAATTAGCTTAAAATATATTGAACTCTCCGGCTTTGGTTGGGGAGTTTTTTTTTGCTTCGCAAGTCATTTACCCTTCGGGTGTCATTTATGCTGCGCATGTCATTTGTCCTTCGGACGTCATTTACTTCGTGTCATTTACCCTGCTGGCGTCATTCGCTTCGCGTCATTAGTGCTTCGCACGTCATTTACCCTTCGGGTGTCATTTATGCTTCGCAAGTCATTTACCCTTCGGGTGTCATTTATGCTGCGCACGTCATTTACTTCGTGTCATTTACCCTGCTGGCGTCATTCGCTTCGCGTCATTAGTGCTTCGCACGTCATTTACCCTTCGGGTGTCATTTATGCTGCGCATGTCATTTACCCTTCGGGTGTCATTTATGCTGCGCATGTCATTTGTCCTTCGGACGTCATTTACTTCGTGTCATTTACCCTGCGGGCGTCATTCGCTTCGCGTCATTAGTGCTTCGCACGTCATTATGTAATACTTAATTAACAACTGAATGACTATTGAATGACTTCTGAATGACTACTGAATGACAACCGAATGACTACTGAATGACAAATAATGAGGCAAAGCAAATGACAATTGAATGACAGCAAAGCGAATGACTACTGAATGACAGCGAAGCGAATGACTACTGAATGACAGCGAAGCGAATGACAAATAATGACAGCGAAGCGAATGACCGATTCCAATATTACTCAATGTTTCTTTTGATTAAATCATTTCGAAAACTCAAACAAAACCATCATCTTGTCAAAAATCTCAGTATTCTCATAAATTCCTTCAAATTTCTCTGCTCCGGGACCAATAGCAAAAACCGGAACCATTAAACCTGTATGTGAGCTTGTGGAAAATTTCGTTTTAACATCTCCGGTTTTCATATTTCCGTCATTTACTGATAATCCACCTGTTTCGTGGTCTGCGGTAACAATTATTAGAGTTTCTTTATTTTTGGCTGCAAATTCCAAAGCAATACCTAGAGCTTTATCCATATCAAAAATTTCGTTAATAATGAAAGTTTGATTTCTTAAATGCCCGCCCCAATCTATTTGTGAACCTTCAATCATTAAAAAGAAACCATCTTCATCCTGATTTAAAATCTCAATAGCTTTCTTTGTTGAAACTTCAAGCATATTACCCCTTTTAGGCATCTTCGGGCAATGAGCATCATAAAGTAAAGCGGCAACTTTACCTTGATTAAGTGACTGTAAATCTGTTAGATTATAAACGATCGAATAAGATTTTTCCTTTAACTCATTTGTTAAATTCTTTCCATCTTTTCTTTTTTCAAAATTATCCCTTCCACCCCCAATAAAAAGGTCAATGTCGGTTTTAAGGAAATCTGCTGCTATTTCTTCATAATTATTTCTTGATATATTATTGGCAATAAAAGATGCCGGAGTTGCATGAGTAATTGAAGAAGTTGCCACCAAGCCTGTTGCTTTACCATTATCTTCAGCATACTTTAAAATGGATTTAAGAGGTTTTTTGTTCATATCAACACCAATAGCTCCATTATATGTTTTGACTCCACAAGCCATTGCTGTTCCACTTGCTCCTGAATCAGTAACATAATTGTCGGCTGATTGGGTTTTGGAAAAGCCAATATGTTTGAAATTTTCAATATAAAGATGATTTTTATTGGCAGTCATAGCAGCAAAAATGTGAGACAATCCCATTCCATCACCGATAATTAGAATAATGTTTTTTGGTTTGTGCGACTTGAATGTATCATCCAAGTTAAAGCTTTTAACTTCATAAGAACTAGCTTGTTCAACTTCTGAATCATTATAATCTGAACTAGCTTTTTTTTGGAAAAAGCAGGAGGTAAATAAAATAATTAAAAATGATGAAGAAATTAAATAAAATGTGAATTTATGGCTTTTGTTCATAGTATGCGAATTAATATATTAATGCAAAAGAATTGGCATCAAAATTAGTAAAAATTGATTTCGCCAAAAATCTTTACACTAATTACAATTAGGTTTCACCTAAAGCTGTTTATAAAATAAAATAATTATTTTTGTAAAAAAATATTAGCTATGGGATTTCTATCATCAGGTTTGCAAAAGCCTAAACCATTCGAATATCAACCGCTTTATTTCGATAAAGAGAAAGAAGAAAGAGAAAAAAGCAGAAAACGTTCAAGAATGAGGGAGAAAATCACTGATGCTGAAATGCCATCAGAAGAGGAAAGAACAAAGATACCGACTTTTAAAAGCAAATTTAAAGACTATCGCAATGTTGATAGTGGATCAAAGGATAATTTTTCAATGATTAGAAAGGTTATAATTTTAATTAGCATTGGATTACTTATCGCAATTATTTACCTCGTACTTCAATTATCAAATATCATCATAAATAATGTCTGATATTATTCGCCTACTCCCCGACTCTGTTGCTAATCAAATAGCTGCCGGTGAAGTAATTCAACGTCCGGCTTCGGCAGTGAAAGAGCTTTTAGAGAATGCAATTGATTCGGGTGCAACTGAAATTAAACTAATTATTAAAGATGCCGGGAAAACTCTAATCCAGGTAATTGACAATGGTTGTGGTATGTCGGAAACTGATGCCCGAATGAGTTTCGAACGTCATGCAACATCAAAAATCAGTGAAGCAAATGACTTGTTTGCAATTCGTACTATGGGTTTTCGTGGAGAAGCTTTAGCTTCGATAGCTGCAATTGCACAAGTTGAGCTTAAATCAAAAAAAGTCGAAGATGAATTGGGAACTCAAATTATTATCGAAGGTTCGGAAGTTAAAGCACAAACAATTTGCAGCACTACAAACGGGACATCAATTTCAATAAAAAACTTATTCTTTAATGTTCCTGCCCGTCGCAATTTTCTTAAATCAAACCAAATTGAAACAAAACATATTTTTGATGAATTTTTCAGAGTTGCTTTAGCCAATCCTGATGTTGCATTCTCTGTATTCGATAATAGCAATCAAAGATTTGCTTTGAATAAATCAAATCTAAAACAACGAATTGCCGGATTGTTTGGAAGCAGCATTGGCGAAAAATTGGTTGATATAAAACTCGAATCCGATATTGTGAAAATCAGCGGTTTTATCGGAAAAGCTGATAGTGCAAAGAAGACTCGTGGAGAGCAATATTTCTTTGTAAACAACAGGTTTATAAAGCATCCGTATTTTAATCATGCTGTTGAAAATGCTTATCAGGAACTATTACCGGAAAATTCACATCCATCCTATTTTGTTTTTTTTCAAATCAATCCTGAGAAAATTGATATAAATATTCACCCTACAAAAACCGAAGTAAATTTTCAGGATAGTAATGTGATTTATTCAATTTTGCTTTCGGCAGTCAAACAATCCTTAGGGAAATTCAGCATTACACCAAGCATTGATTTTAGTGTTGAACAAAGTTTCGACTATAAACACATTCCAAATGCACCTATCAAACAACCCAAAATATCTATAAATCCGGATTTTAACCCATTTGAACAGAGAAGTCCAAAAACAGAAAGAGAAAAATCCAATGCTGATAATTGGCAGGAATTATTTGTTTCGAAAGAGTTTAAAGCTCCTGACTTTGGAAACAATAAAACTGAAGATATCGAAGACGAAAGACAAACAACTATTTCTTCAGATATTGATGAAGAACATGCAGTTCAGGCAAGCAAACTAATTCAGTTGCACAATAAATACATTTTAGCTAATGTCAAATCAGGTTTATTAATTGTAAACCAGCAAAATGCTTTCGAAAGAATTTATTATGAAAAATTCTTGAAAAATCTTGAAACAGATAAGAGTTCTACTCAACAGCAACTATTTCCGCAAACACTTGAATTTAATGCTTCTGATGCAGAGTTACTAAATGAAATAAGTGATGAATTAACAGCATTTGGATTCGACATAAAAAGCTTTGGTGCAAATTCATTTATTGTTAATGGAATTCCTACTGATTTGACCAATGAGAACCTAAAAGACCTTCTCGATGGCATACTCGAATACTATAAGAAAAACTTAATAGAGTTAAAAATTGATAAAAGAATCAATGTTCTTAGGTCAATGGCAAGGAATTTGTCAATAAGGCAAAATGTTGAAATGCAAACAGCCGAAATGCAAGCGTTAATTGACAGTCTTTTTGCATGCAAACTGCCTGAAACAACACCTTCAGGAAAAAAAGTATTTAAGATTTTAAATATGGAAGATATTAATAGTTTCTTTTAAATATGACAATGTTGCAGTTGGTTAGGCTAAGGAGAAGGCTAAGGAGAAGGGAGAAGGCAAAAGTATAAAGGCATCCATACGGACTCCCTTCGGTCGAAAGACAAAAGTAAAAAGGCAAAAGGCAGAAGGCAAAAGGCAGAAGGAAGAAGGCAAAAGTAAAAAGACAAAAGTAAAAAGGCAAAAGGCAGAAGGCAAAAGGCAAAAGGCAGAAGGAAGAAGGCAAAAGTAAAAAGGCAAAAGTAAAAAGGCAAAAGGCAGAGGTAAAAAATGACGCGAAGCAAATGACACAAAAAGTCAGAAGTGCGAATACCGAAGTCGGAAGACTAGTTAAAACAACTTAATGACTACTGAATGACCCGAAGCGAATGACATGCGAAGCATAAATGACAACTTAATGACATCCGAAGGATAAATGACGCGAAGCAAATGACAACTGAATGACAGCGAAGCAAATGACGCCCGAAGGGCAATTAAAACGAAGCAAATAACAATAGAATAATAAATTATGAATCAACAATACCGACCACAAGGATTTAGAATTTTACCACCGCTAATAAAAAATCTATTAATTATAAACGGGATATTCTTTCTAGCAACTTTGGCTTTGGAAAGATATGGAATTGATTTGTCTGATTATTTAGGTCTGCACTATATTGGATCTGATGATTTTCAGCCATATCAGTTTATTACTTATATGTTTATGCACAGCACTTTAAGTTTTTGGCATATCTTAGGTAATATGTTTGCCCTGTGGATGTTTGGTAGTGCAATTGAAAATGTTTGGGGACCAAAACGATTTCTAATATTTTATATGGTTACAGGAATTGGTGCGGCAGTAATTCAAATGATTATAATGTACATCAGAGTTTCAATGATTGAAGCCCAATTAACACCGGAAGCTGTTAATATGGTTTATAGTCAAGGATTAGAAGTATTATCAAGAGATATGAATTACACCAATGTTTTGCTTGCTAAACTAAACATCATGATTAATTCAACAACTGTTGGTGCTTCGGGTGCAGTATTTGGAATCTTATTAGCATTTGGTATGATGTTCCCTAACTCTTTGATTTATGTTTACTTTGCAATTCCTGTTAAAGCAAAATGGTTTGTAATGATTTATGGTGCGTTCGAGCTTTATGCAGGAATAGCAGCAAATCCGGGAGATAATGTTGCTCATTTTGCTCATTTAGGTGGAATGATTTTCGGATTTTTATTAATAAAATATTGGAATAAAAAATCAAATAAACCAAAGTATTTTTAGTTATAAATTTAAGGACTTTAGAAAGAAAATTTAATGCAACAAAGACCTATATTAGAACAAATTAAATCTTTTTATAAAAGATATACCCTCCTGTCAATACTAATGATTGTTAATTTGGTGGTATCACTTTTTATTGGGACAAAATTTTTTATTATACTTTATAATGTTTACATGACATATTTTGCCGGAAAGTTCATTATTGACTTTATAAACAATAGAAAACTTTTAACAACCTACATTTATGGAGCTTTAGCCGGAATGTTTGTTTATATGATATTTTTTGTTCCTGTATATGAGTTTGAATATAAAATCTTCTTTTCTGTTGGAGTTACTTCCGCTGTTATGGCTCTTTTAGTGGCTATTGGAACTTATAAACCAAATCTGGAATTAATGCTTATGATTTTAGGAAAAGTAAAACTAAAATGGGTTGTAATAGTTCTTGTTGTTTTGGATTTCATAAGTGTAAACACTGATTTTCATGGAGCTGAAATATCACATCTTGGTGGCGTTTTGGTTGGTTTTCTTTCTATTTATTTACTAAAACAAACTTCGGCAAACAATTGGTTCACAAAATGGTTTTATTCTTCAAAACCTAAACTTAGAAAAGTAAAACCTGATAAAAAAGGAAGACCATTAACAGATGAAGAGTATAATACTAACAGGGTTATTGACCAGGATGAAATTGACAAAATTCTTGAAAAAATATCAAAATCGGGTTATGAAAGCCTTAGCAAATCAGATAAAGAGAAATTGTTTAGGATGAGTGGGAAGAAATAGAGTGTCTGGAGTTTGAAGTGCCTAGAGTGCCTAGAGTTGGGAGTGCCTGAAGTTGAATTATTATATTGAATTGTTAAATTGTTCGATTGTTAAATGGTTAAATGATAAAATTGTTAAATTGTTAATCCCACTAGTCATCCCGGGTGAAAACATCCGGAAATGGGAGCATTTAGTTAAATGACAAAAGAAAATATTATTTTCAAATTAGCACTTTAGTGCGATATATTTGTAGAAAAATCAATCTCAAAGAAAGAATAAGTGCCGTAGGTACGTCATATTATTTGCCGATTATTAATGATTATAAAAAACGAATTATAAGAAATTTTAAAAAAGCTGTAATTAACAAATATGCAATAGTTAGTGAGAAATGTATCGAGGGGGACGGGTTGAATGTTAAATTGTTAATTTGCTAAATATACAACCTAATGACAACTTAATGACTATTGAATGACAACTGAATGACTATCGAATGACAACAAAATGAAGCGAAGCAAATGACAATGAATGACGCAAAGCGAATGACAATGAATGACTATTGATGGCGTTAATATTTACAGTTTAAATAATAAGTAATTTAGCAAACAGAATTTGGAATTATGGCAAAGGATAAAAAGAGACTTGGTTTTTTAGGAAAAATCTTTCTTTTGTTTAATTACATCTTTGCTTTGACATTGCTACTTTCTTATCTAGCTCCTTTTATTAGTCCTGACACCTTTTCATTTCTTGCTTTTATTGGTTTGGCATATCCCTATATTTTAGCTATAAATTTAATATTTATTGTACTGTGGATCATTTCAGCTAAAAAATATTTTTTAGTTTCTTTAATTATCATTGCTATTGGCTGGAATAATGTTGGAAGACATGTTCAATACAGCAAAACAACGGAACAAAATGATTCAATCCCTTCAATAAAAATTGTGTCCTTCAATACTCATATTTTCGACTATTATAAATGGAAGGATGATGAAAATCACACTTTGAGAAACGAATTTCTTCAATATATTAAGGATGAAAACCCTG
>JAIPBB010000122.1 GCA_021739805.1 Saprospiraceae bacterium
GAATCGATATGAAGCGGCGAAAACCAAGCGGGATAAAAGCTGCAATCATTCGTGAAAAAGGTGTTAACGGCGACAGGGAAATGGCTTATGCCATGTATCTTGCAGGTTTTGACGTGAAAGATGTTCACATGACCGACCTGATAAATGGAAGAGAAACACTTGAAGATATTAATTTAATAGTTTTTGTTGGGGGATTCTCAAATTCTGATGTTCTTGGTTCGGCAAAAGGTTGGGCAGGGGCTTTTCTTTATAATGAAAAGGCAAACATTGCCATCAAAAATTTCTATGAACGCAAGGATACGTTAAGTCTTGGAATTTGTAATGGTTGTCAATTAATGGTTGAGTTGGGATTAGTCAATCAAAATCATGAAGTAAAACCAAAAATGTTTCATAATGCTTCGGGTAAATTTGAATCAGCTTTTATTAATGTTGATATTTTTAAGAACGAATCTGTAATGCTAAAAAGCATGGCAGGAAGCCGTTTAGGAATTTGGGTTGCTCATGGCGAAGGAAAATTTGAACTTCCTTATGATGAATCTGCTTATAATATTCCTGTGAAATACAGCTATGATAAATACCCTGGAAATCCTAATGGTTCGGAGTTTTCAACTGCTGCAATTTGTTCCGATGACGGACGACATTTAGCAATGATGCCACATCTTGAAAGAGCATTTGTTCCATGGCAATGGGCAAATTATCCTGACGACAGAAAGAATGATGAAGTTGCTCCATGGATTGAAGCATTTGTGAATGCGAGGGAATGGATTAAAAATAATGTTTGATGTCAGATGTTTGATGTCAAATGTTTGATGTTTCAAGTTTCAGGTTTCAAGTTTTAGGTTTCAAGTAAAAAGGCATCCAGACGGACTCCCTTCGGTCGAAAGTATAAAGGCAAAAGACAAAAGGCAAAAGACAAAAGGCAAAAGACAAAAGGCAAAAGTATAAAGGCAAAAGACAAAGGACAAAAGGCAAAAGACAAAAGGCAAAAGACAAAAGGCAAAAGAAGAAACAAGAAACGAGTAACGAGCAACGAGCAACGAGTAACGAGTAACGAGTAACAAGAAACAATCTATAAAATTGGAAATCATACTTACAATATTTTACACAGCTTTATTCATCTTTCTAATCTATAAGATGGAGTTTTTTGCTGTTGATGGAATCGCAAAGAAATACTTTGTTGGTGTTTTTGCATTGAAAATCTTCGCCGGTTTAATAATGTTCCTGATGTATTCCTATTATTATGACAAAGCTACAGCAGATATTTTCCGTTTTTTTGATGATGGAAAAGTGATTTATAATGCAGCCTATGAAAAGCCATGGGATTATATAAGGTTTGTGTTAGACATTGGAACAAATGCTCCTGAACTAAAGTCATACATTATGGAAATGAATAATTGGGGAGTTTCATTTGAGAATAGTGTTTATGGTGACAGTCATATTTTAATACAGTTTAATGCTCTAATAATGCTCTTTTCGTTCGGGAATTATTTTGTGCACATACTGTTCATTTGCTTTGTTTCTTTGCTGGGTTTGACAGCTATTTTTAAATTCTTTTATCCACTTTTTAAAAATAAAAAATGGGAATTATTTATTATTATTTTTTTAATTCCATCTGTAGTATTTTGGGGTTCGGGTGTTTTGAAAGAAGGATTGTTACTTTTCGGAATTGGTTTTCTAATATATTATTTTAAAGTATTAATCAATAAGCAAAGTATTTTCAAAAGCATTATCTGGATTTTGTTTAGTGTTTACCTACTTAGCCTTACTAAGTTCTTTGTTATTGGTTTACTAATTCCTTTATTGCTTTCATTTCTATGGACAAATAAGGCAAAGAAATTTGTTGGTTTAAAATATCTTGCTGTTATTCTTGTTTTTTTAATAATAGGATTAAATCTGCATTTCATTTCTCCAAAATATGATTTCCTTGAACTCATTTCCAAAAAACAAGCTAACTTTATTAGTTTGGCAATTGAAAACCAATCAAGTAGTTTAATTACTAAAAATGCAATTGAGCCGGATTTATGGTCATTTACAAAAGCTACTCCTGTT
The DNA here is from genome assembly GCA_021739805.1 of Saprospiraceae bacterium. Next base: position 2,050 of record JAIPBB010000122.1, read on the forward strand.
TCAATATTTAACAGTTTATTTCGTCCCCATATTTTTGAAGCAAACACAATCTTGATGAAATTTAGTGCAATTGAAAATATTTTTGTTTTGCTTTCAATTATCCTTGCATTAATATTTATTAAAATAAAAGATATCGATAAAAGCAGCTTTTATTTGGCACTCAGTTTTGCTATATGCACTTTCATTATAATTGGATTTACTCCAATCACAGGTGCAATTGTAAGATATAAAATTATTGCCCTCCCCTTTTTCCTAATTTCTTTATTGATGATTTTTGATAAGCAGAAATTTTTGAAAAGATTTCGGTTTAAGAAATAATTAAATTTCGAAAAGATAATAAATCCAATTGTAATCTTTAATTATCTTTGCTATATGAAGTCGCTCAAAATAGCATTAATATTTGCGTTTATCACACTTAATGTCATCGGGCAAGATATAGATTTAAAATCCATTAGAAAATCTTTTACTACCAAATACTCCAATTCAAATAATACCAGCATTTCTTATCTGTATTCTTATTATATTTTTGGACAAGATTCAATAACTGATACTATATCGGTGATTTTATCCCATAAAAAGAAAATAAAATTCAGAAATCAAGTTCAGTTAAAAATTGATAATTTTAATCTATTATTTGATGGTGACTCTATTTACAGGAAATATGACAGTGGAGAAACATTAGAGAATTTGAGCTTTACAAAAGGAAATGTCAATTACCTTAAACAATACCTAAATCCAAATCCATTTTACAATTCCATTTTATTTTTTTGGTATTTGCCTAAATGTGATATTAAAAGTGTTCAGGAAATTGACAATAAAACAATATTAAATCTAAGATTTACTGAAAAAAAATATTTTGGAAAACGTATTGCAAATTATACTCTAAACCTCACTGACACAGTAATAGAAAAGTATTATGTTGATTATATTTCTGATAATATTGATTTCACCACTAAATATGAATATTACGATTACATTTACTTTTCAACTGATAGTGCGAATAAAACAAATTTCTTTAAAAACATTGAAACACCGGAAGCCCAAGACCTTGATACATTAGATACGAAAAAGCCTAAGCCTGATAAAAGAGGCTCGCTTAAACAAGATAGTTATTTTAAAGATTATAAATGCATGAATTTAAATGGTGATTCAATAAGCATTAAATCTTTTAAAGCCAAATATTATTTGATTGATTTATGGTATATTGGATGTAAGCCTTGTGCGAATGCCCTTCCATACATTAATGAAATACAAAAAGATTTCACCGAATTAAAAGTTATCGGTATTAATGTTTTAAATGAAAATTTACAAGATGTTAAAGTCTATAAACAAAAAAAGAATTTAAGTTATGATATCTTACTTATGCCCGGATTTATGAATGAAATATATACAGGATATCCAACTTTTCTTATTCTTGATTCAGAATTAAAAATACTCTATATGCAAAGAGGGTTTTCGGAAAAGTATATTAAAGAAATGCGGAATTATTTAGAGACATTAGATTTTAATTGATTCGGAAAGTTCAATCAAAATTTACTTCCATTTTCACTTCAGAAATTTCCAAAAAGCATTACTTTTGCCGGCTTATCAATTAATTCTTTAGAATGATAAGGAAATTCATTTTCATAATTATTTTACTATTTGTCTGGGGAAATTCATTTAGCCAAATCGATACAATAAACATTGAAGAAGTAGAAATCAGTTCATCCCGGCTAAGCCAATTATATTCAGAATCAGCAAGAATTATTACTGTAATAACTCCAAAAGACATAAAGAATGCTCCCGTTCAAAGTATTTCTGAACTTTTAGAATATGCTTGTAATGTTGATGTTAGGCAAAGAAATATTCATGGAGTTCAGGCTGATATTAGTATTCGTGGTGGTTCATTTGAACAAACACTTATTTTGCTAAACGGAATCAAAATCAACGACCCGCAAACAGGTCATCATAATCTTAATATTCCTGTTGAGTTGGATGATATTATCAGAATAGAAATACTTGAAGGTCCGGGAGCAAGAGTTTACGGACCAAATGCGTTTAGTGGTGCAATTAATATTATTACAGGTTCTGAGAAAGACAAAAACTTAAAACTTAAATTTATTGGCGGAGAACACGATTTTTATAATGCCAGTCTTTCTGCATCTTATAAAATTGGGAAATCTAATAACTTTTTAACTCTATCAAAAAAAGCAAGCTCTGGTTATATTGAAAATACTGATTTCGATATTCATAATATTTTCTATCAAAACAAAACTGAACTTAAAGTTGGAGAAATAGACTTTCAGGCTGCTTATAATAACAAAGCATTTGGTGCGAATAGTTTCTACACACCAAAATATCCAAATCAGTTTGAACAAACTAAAACCACTTTTGCAAATATTTCATTGAAAACCAAAGGAAAATTCAAACTAAATCCTAAGCTATATTGGAGAAGAAATCAGGATAGATTTGAGCTTTTTAGGGATAATCCGGCAATTTGGTATTTGGGTCATAATTATCATTTAACAGATGTATTAGGAACTGAAATAAGCGGAAAAATCAAGTGGAAAGCAGGAGAAACAGCAATTGGTACTGAATATAGATCTGAAAATATTTTAAGTAATGTTCTAGGAAATTCAATGAATGACACTTTAAATGTGCCCGGTGAAATCGATGGGAAATTCACTAAAACCAAAAAACGTGAAAACTACAGCGTATTTGTTGAGCATATTGTAAGATGGAAAAAACTTTCTATATCAGGAGGTCTATTAAGTTTTTACACTAATGATTTCGATTGGAATTTCTATCCGGGATTTGATTTAAGCTATAATGTTTCAAATAAACTTAAATTCTTTGGTTCTGTAAACAAAACACTTCGACTTCCAAGCTTCACAGAACTGTATTATTCAGGTCCGACAAATAATGGAAATCCACTTTTAAAACCTGAAGAAGCAATATCTTACGAAATTGGAAGTAAATATTTTTCCAGGTATTTTACTTCACAAATTTCTGTTTTCCGAAGGGAAGGGAAAAATATAATCGACTGGGTAAAACTTCCTATTGATGTTAAATGGGAAAGCAAAAATCTAACAGAAGTCAATTCAAGCGGTTTTGAGTTTTCGATGAAGTTTAATTTAAAAAAAGAGTCATTCTTTCATAATCTAACACTGAGTTACTCTTATCTTGATGTTGAGAAACAAAGCAGAAATTATCTTTCCTATTATGTTTTAGATTATTTAAAACATAAAGCAACAGTTAGCTTTAATCACAAAATTTACAAAGATTTTAAAGCAAGTTGGAGAATTAATTACCAGGATAGATCCGGTACATACACAGAATTTTCCAGTGGCATTGAAAAAGTATACAAAGCTGTACTTTTGGCTGATAGTAAATTGTTTTGGGAGAAAAATTCTTTTTCAATTTTTATTGATGTTACGAATATCTTTAACACAAAATACAACGACATCAGCAATATTACAATGCCAGGAAGATGGATAATGGTAGGAGTAATCTTTGATTTTAGTTTGACTAAAAAAAAATTATTTACTTTTGAAAAAAATAAATAAAATGAAAAAAATCGCATTAATAACAGGAACCACTTCAGGAATAGGAAAAGCTTGTGCATGGAAATTTGCAGAAAACAATTACAATCTGATAATTACAGGCAGAAGAAAAGAAAGACTTGAAGAATTAAAGAATGAATTAACACAAAAATTTGATATTGAAATTCTTATATTAAACTTTGATGTCAGAGAAAAAGAAGCTGTTGAAAAAGCTGTAAATTCATTAAATTCCGATTGGAGAAAAATTGATGTTTTAATAAATAATGCAGGTTTGTCAGTTGGACTAAATAATATCCAGGATGGAATCTATGAAGACTGGGAACGCATGATTGACACCAATATCAAGGGTTTGCTTTATGTTTCGAGAAATATCATGCCTATAATGATTGAAAATGGGTTCGGTCATATCATCAATATTGGCTCCATTGCAGGAAAAGAAACTTATCCAAAAGGGAATGTTTACTGTTCAACAAAATATGCTGTTGATTCAATAACCAAAGCTATGCGTATCGATTTAGTCGAACATGGTATTAAGGTTACTCAAATAGCACCCGGAGCAGTTGAAACAGAATTCTCTATTGTAAGGTTTAAAGGTGATAAGGATAAAGCCGATAAAGTTTATGATGGCTTCGAACCTTTACGTCCGGAAGATGTTGCTGAAGTGATATATTATACTACTACACTCCCAAAACATGTTAACATAAACGATCTTCTGCTTATGCCCACAGCACAGGCAAATGCAGTTCAAATTCATAGGAAAGGCTAAGGAGAAGGCAAAGACGAAGGCAAAAGGAAAAAGGAAAAAGTGAGAGCCTGGGAGCATGAGAACGGGTGAAGGGGTGAGTGGGTGAGATGAGTCAGTCCGAGTGGAAACCCCTGGAAAAGGGAGCATATTTTAAATGACAAAATAAATAGTAATTTTAAATAGCACCGGAGGTGCGTAATATTTGTAGAAATATCAAGCTTGAAGTTGAAAAAGTGCCGTAGGTACGAAATATTAATACCATGATTTACACAATGTGTTAAATTAACAGATTTACAGAATTTTGCAAAAAATGTCATTGGTAGTGCCACGCATTGATTAAATCAGAATTTAGAACAAAAATTGCAGCCTGGTGTATCGAGGAATGACCAGGAGGTGGTTTTCGGTAATCAGTTTTCGGTAATCGGTAATGAAAAAAGGTTAAAGTAAAAAGGCATCCATACGGACTCCCTTCGATCGAAAGGCAAAAAGCTAGCAGTTAGCTTGTTAGACAATAGTAGTTAGAAATTTGGATTCTAAAATTATAACAATTTACAATTAAACAATTAGATAATCGAACAATCGAACAATTTAACAATTAAACAATTTAGCAATTGAACAATTGAACAATCGAACCCTGTTGGAATAGTTCACTTCGTTTCACATTCCACAGGGTAAACAAATGAAGGATTTCCACCAAATTTGTATTAGAATAGTTTTTTTTATTAATATTGTACTAGTTAACCACTAATATAAATTAAACAAATCGCTATGCCAGTTACAAGGATCTTTGATCTTTTGCCTCGCTATGCTAATAAAATGGCAGCAAAAGATGATGTTTTATGTGGGAAGGAAGATGGTGAGTGGAAGAAATATAATATTTATCAATACATTGAAATTGTCAATGACATAAGTTTTGGATTCCTGAAGCTTGGTGTTCAGAAAGGACAAAAAATTGCCACAATTACTAACAACAGACCTGAGTGGAATTTCCTAGATATGGCAATTCAACAAGTTGGTGCTATTCATGTTCCAATTTATCCAACAATTAGCGAATCTGACTATGAATTCATTCTAAATCATGCTGAAGTAGTTTATGTTTTTGTTTCGGGTGAAGAGTTATATAGAAAGATTCAAAATGTTATCGCTAATGTGGAATCATTAAGGGATATTTACACCTTTAATAATAGTGTAGGGATTAAACATTTAAGTGAACTCATAGAATTAGGAAAATCAAATCCCAATTCAGAAAAACTGGAAGAAATTAAATCTTCAATAAAAACTGATGACCTGGCTACCTTAATTTACACATCTGGGACTACCGGAGACCCTAAAGGAGTAATGCTCAGTCATAAAAATATTTTAAGTAATGTAATGTCTATCAAACATGTATCTCCGGTTGGGGAAGAAGGCAAAGCATTAAGCTATTTGCCATTATCGCATGTGTATGAAAGGACATTAAATTATATGTATCAGTATTTAGGAACATCTATTTACTATGCTGAAAACCTTGGTAAAATTGTTGACAATATCCAGGAAATAAGACCCCATATTATGGGAAGTGTTCCAAGGCTGCTTGAAAAAGTTTATGATAAAATTATGGCTAAAGGAAGGAAACAAGAAGGTATAAAAAAGAAGATTTTCTTTTGGGCTATGGATATTGGATTAAAATATGAAGTTGAGAAATCTAATCCTATTTATAAAGTTCAATTAGCAATTGCACGAAAGCTTGTTTTCTCAAAATGGAAAGAAGCAATGGGAGGTAATTTCAAAGTTATTGTTTCAGGAGCAGCAGCTTTACAGACAAGACTTGCAAAAGTATTTTGGGCAGCCGGAATCCCATTACTCGAAGGTTATGGTTTAACTGAAACATCTCCGGTTTTAGCAGTAAATAGTTTTTTAAAAGGTGGTTTATGTTTTGGGACTGTTGGAAAAATAGTTCCCGATGTTGATATTAAAATTGGTGATGATGGAGAAATACTTGCAAAAGGACCAAATTTAATGAAAGGTTATTATAAGCAACAAGACTTAACTGCTGAAGTAATAAACAAAGATGGATATTTTCACACAGGAGACATTGGAATAATAACTGAAGCAGGCCATCTTAAAATTACCGGAAGGAAAAAAGAGATATTCAAAACTTCGATGGGAAAATATATTAGCCCACAACTAATTGAAAATAAATTCAAAGAATCGTCATTTATTGACCAAATAGCTGTTATTGGTGAAAATCAAAAATTTGCAGCCGCATTGGTTGTTCCTGATTTTGCTTATTTGAAGTCATTTTGTATATTAAAAAAGATTGAATACATTTCCGATACAGAAATTGTAAAAAATCCTGAAATTAAAAAACAAATTCATCAGGAAATTGAATCATTCAATAAAGCTTTTGGTGATACTGAAAAAATCAAGAAATTCGAATTAATCGACCATGAGTGGTCAATTGAAACCGGAGAATTGACAGCATCTCTTAAAATGAGACGAAAATTCATTTATGAAAAATACGAGGATTTAATAAACAAAATCTTCAATATTGTTCCTGAATTGGAGGCGGTATAGGTTTGGTAATCGGTATTCGGTAAGCGGTGTTCACTAGGCAGTAGGCAAAAGTAAAAAGGCAAAAGGCAAAAGGCATCCAGACGGACTTACTTCGGTTGAAAGGCAAAAGACAAAAGACATTGATAAAATAGATTGTATGTAGCACTAGTTAGACCGAGTACCACGCTTTAATGAAATAAGAATTTAGCACTAAAATTGCAGCGTGGTGTATCGAGGAATGATGGGAAGATGGTGATCAGTAATTAGTAGTAAGCAGTAGGCATTAGACAAAAAAGGGAAAAAGCAATTCTAATGCGAAACATCAATCATAATAAATCTGGGTAAATCAGCGTCAAGAAACGAGAAACGGCACTTCGACTCCGCTCAGTGGCCATATAGATTATAATGGAGTGTGGTCATTGAGCGGAGCCGAAATGACAAGCAACGAGCTACGAGAAACGAGTAACTAATTCCCAACAACAATTTTCTGGGTATGAAGTACTTTCTGATTATCCTGAATTACAAGAATATAAACTCCATTGTTTAAGTATTCGGTTGAGAAAGTTAGCTGATTATTTCCTTCTTTAATTTTTCCTTCGTAAATCTTTTTAATGAGTTTTCCATTCATACTGAAAACTGAAATTTGAAGAAAGGAAGTTTTATCAACATTAAACTTTACATTAATCGGTTCATTCAAAACAGGATTTGGAAATACTGACATCGAAGATTTATCCTTTTCTACAAGCGGAGCTGAGTTATTAAAATCTGGAGCTTTAAGTTCAGCTATCCATGTTCCATTGATATTAGAAAAGTTAACTCTTTGCCCAAAAGTTCCTGACACCCATACTTTGCCCGGTTCGTTATACTTTCTTTGACTTCCTGTATAATCGCCCCATCTTTCATAATATCCGCTAAGAATATTTACTAATTGAGTTCCTTCTTTGATAGTGATTTTTTTAGAAAATTCGTCAGTATTATTATAAAATATTGCTGACATACCAGGGTAATCCTGGGGAGAAGTATGGTCAAAAGAAATTATTGAACTAGGATCATTTGATGCTGAACCCGTATATGAAATATTAGGATAACCAAAATCCATAACTGAATCACTGATTATTGTTGCATGTACAGTGGTTGCAGTACTCACATTGCTGATTAATCCATGATAAATAGCAGCAAAGCCATTTGTTGTGTCGATTGTATTTGCAACAAATTGAATATCTCCATTATGAAAGAAACCACCTAAAACTCGTCCATCATTAGTGTCAAAAGTATGGTTAAATTTCTGACGTGCAGGTGGAGGACAACCATAGTTTTTGTCAGAAGTGAGAAGGTCAACACTTAGTTGAACACCTGTAACACTTTGTTTATTATCAATTTCAATTAAAAAAATTGAATCGCTTTGGATTGAAAAATTCCTGTTTGACAGAAAATATAATCCCGGTCCGTAATAACTGTCACCACCTCTTATTGGATGAATATTTCTAAGAGTTAATCCACCTAGCTTTATATCTTTCCAAAGTGTAGTTTGGATTGGAGCACCATTATAACCATCTAATTTATTCACCTGCCAAATAACACTTTGTTTAAATGATGTTTGCCATGAGCCTCCATATTTCAACAAATTCCCGGTAATAAATAATTCATCTGCATTTAAAGCTATTGCAGGATAATCAGTCCAGCTTGTATCATTCAAAATTGGATTTCCCGGAAGATTATATAAATTCCAGTTTCCGGTTGGGTCATTTGTTTGAGAAAATCCGACAATAATATCTGTTACACTATCAGAACTTGAACCCGCAAGACAAACAAGAATAAACCTATCTTCATCAAAATCATAAATCAATTTTGGATCATATTGATGAGATGAAACAGTAGCAAGTGTATTTGAAAAAACATTAAGTGAAATTGTTTTCAGTAAAGAATCGGTGTTTACATCATACATAAAAATATTTGTATTAATTGCTGACACTAATTTTCCAGCATTTGATATTGCCAAAGTATTATCATTTGGCACACTGTAATTATATGAATTACCCTGGAAATTTCTTAACATTATTGGGGTATCAATAACAGTTTTTGGTGTGTAAAAGTCATATTCAGATTTTTCTTTCCTTGGATATTTCCTGGAAATTTCCTTTTTAAGTTCCTGCAAATAGCCTCTATAGCTTTTGTTTCCAACATGTGGCGACTCAAGATTTTGAACACTCACCATCCAGTCATTTTTAACATCTGAAACATTAACTGTTGTGGATTTCTTAAAAGTAAATGTTTCTTTGCTATAGGTTACTTCATTTCCTTTTTGTGCAATAGCATAAATCGGAAGCATGCTAATTAATAAAAATATTATAAACTTATTCATGATTAATTAAGATTTCGTTCTGAACAAAATTAGTAATTTTTCTTATGGAAATTTTAAAGAATCAATAAATGGCAAAATTTTCCTATTGATGGAAATTTTTAACAGTTCAATTGGATTAAATTTTATATTTTTGCCAAGCACACAAGGTTTTATATTATGGTAAAAAACACTAGTAGATTTTTTCTATTAATTATAAGCATTTTCTTTTCAATAAGCAGTTTTGGGCAGCATTGGGTTGAAATGATGAATGACCCAAGCTATAATTTTTATGAAGTTCAAAAAGAGTTCAATAAGTATTGGGAAGGAAAAGAAATTGAAAAAGGAAAGGGTTGGAAGCAATTTAAGCGCTGGGAATACTTTATGGAATTACGAGTTGATTCAAGTGGGAGAATAGCAAACCCATCTGCAAGCTGGAAAGTTTATAAAACAATCAGAGCTAATCAAGCTATGGCTAAATCGGCTCCATCTGCCGATTGGAAATTTATTGGTCCTTCGGATATTCCCACTAACAAAGGAGGAGCAGGCAGATTAAATTGCATTGAAATTCATCCTAACAACCCAAATATTATGTTTGTCGGTGCACCTTCAGGGGGATTATGGAAATCAATTAATGGCGGATTAACATGGCTTACAAACACTGATGACCTTGCGAATATTGGAGTTTCTGACATCGCAATCGACCCGGCAAACCCTAATAATATGTACCTTGCTACAGGTGATGGAGATGGAGGAGACACTTATAGTATTGGAATTCTGAAATCAGTTGATGGTGGAAATTCATGGGATACAACAAGCTTTTCGTGGGATGTTAATAATCAAAGAAAAATCACAAAAATACTTGTTGACCCAACAAACTCTGAGAAAATATTTGCAACAACAACAAATGGAATTTATCGAAGCCTTGACGCAGGAAGCAATTGGAATCTAATAAAAAATGGCAGCTATAAAGACATTAAATTTATGCCGGGTAATACTTCGGTTATATACATTTCAACATCTCAATCAATTTTAAAATCAACAAATGGGGGTGACGATTTTACAGCTTTAAATTTTGGTGGAGGCACTTTACTCTTAAATAGGTTAATGCTGGCAGTAACTCCTGCTGACCCAAATTATTTATATGTTGTTGGAGGAAGATCAAGCGACAATGGATTTGGCGGATTGTGGCTTTCTGTTGACACTGGTAACTCTTTTGTTTTGAAATCAACAACTCCTAATCTTTTAGGTTGGTCAACAACAGGCTCTGATAATGGTGGTCAATCATGGTATGACCTTGCTATTGCTGCTTCCCCTACTAATAAAAATATTGTTTATGTTGGAGGAGTGAATATTTGGAAATCATCTAATAAAGGTCAAAATTGGTCACAGGTTGGACATTGGACAGGTGCCGATGGAAATCCTTATGTCCATGCTGATATTCATTCTCTGGAATTTTCTCCGGCAAACCCAAATACTCTTTTTGCATGTACAGATGGTGGATTATTCATTACCACAAATAATGGGTATTCATGGACAGACAGAAGCAATGGACTCGAAATCGCACAAATTTATGGAATGGGAATTTCAGCAACTCAACCTAATATAATTATGACCGGTTGGCAAGATAACGGAAGTAATTACCTCAATGGAAGCACCTGGAAAAGAGTAATTGGTGGCGATGGAATGAAATGCCAGATTGATTATAGTGACAACGACATTATGTATGGCTCACTTTATTATGGGAGATTTAAAATAAGCACTAATGGAGGTGCAAAATGGAAGGACATATATAAAGATATTTCAGAAACCGGCAATTGGGTGACACCTTTCGAGATTCATCCAACTAATCCGCAAACAATTTTCATGGGATATACCAATCTATGGAAAAGCACAAATAGAGGGGATGACTGGAACAGCATATCAAACTTAGGCGGAAGTACGAAAATCAACGCTATTGGAATTTCTCCTTCCAATCCTGACTATATTTACGTTGCTAAAAGCACACTACTTTATCGTACAACTAATGGTGGCTCAACATGGACAAATGTGAGTAACGGTTTATCAAGTGGTACAATAACTTCTATCGTTGTTCACGAAACTGACTTTAAAAAAGTCTGGGTAACAAAATCGGGATATTATGATGGTGTTAAAGTATTTTATTCTGATAAAGGCGGTGTAGGTTGGACAAATGTTTCAGGTAGCCTTCCGAATATTCCTGTTAATTGCATTGCTTATGAAAATGGCTCAGATGAGGCTCTGTATGTCGGAACTGATGTTGGAGTTTATTATAAAGATTCAACTATGACCGACTGGATTCCATTTATGGATTATTTGCCAAATGTTATTGTTAACGAATTAGAATTTTTCTATCCTGAAAATAAAATTATCGCTGCTACTTATGGAAGGGGTGTTTGGGAATCATATACTTATTCTGCATTGCAAACTAGTTTAAAAGAAAAGGCTTATAAAATCAATGAAATTGTTGTATATCCAAATCCAACTAATAAAGAGATTAACATTCTTCTCACTGAAGAATTGCATGGTGAAACAAAAATTAGCATTTATAACTCCTTAGGCCAATTGGTTCATAGTGAGAAAACAAAAAGTTTCAACAGCCTTTATAAAATTGATATGCAGAATAAACCAAGTGGTTTTTATTATATAGAAGTTAAAAACAAAAACAAACAATTTTCCTCAAAATTTATTAAGGAATAAATAATTCCAAAATGGATTTCATTAACCCAAAACTCGAAGATTATGCTTTATTGCATACATCTGATGAAACGGAAGTTTTACAGCAATTAAACCGAGAAACTCATTTAAAAGTTTTACGTCCAAGAATGCTTTCAGGACATCTTCAGGGACGACTTTTATCGATGTTCAGCAATATGATAAAACCCGATAGAATATTGGAGGTTGGGACTTATACAGGATATGCAACAATTTGTCTTGCCGAA
>JAIPBB010000123.1 GCA_021739805.1 Saprospiraceae bacterium
TTCTTGTTCATCAAATAATCCTCTATTTCCTGTTGTTTTGTATGTTTTTGTGTTCATAGCTTAATTGTTTAATTAAAACACAAATATACGTTTAATTGTTGGAATAACAATGATTTAAATAATAGAAGTCCCCTTAATACTCTTGTTTTAGTTACACCATCCCAAAATTACCAAAATTATCATTCCAACTAACTAAATTACATACTCTTATATATCTTTCTAGCTGGGGTTAATAGGTCTTACATTTTATTTACTTTATTTATCATTTTAACTGTCCACTCACGTTCATTAAATAAATAATTATTTATATATGACCATTCGCCTGTATTTTTTATATTTACAAGATTTAATCTTTCCTTTTCGAGAGCAACAAGGTAGTTATCTAAACTGTTTTTAGCATCAGCAAACTTTCCTAATCTTATTAATATAATTGCTTCTTGTTTCGATATATTTATTGATGGAGAAATATTTAAAGATTTAGCTATGTTTATATAATTCAAAGCTTCTTTGTTTTTAATTTCATTGTCAAACAAGAATGTAGTAACCATTGCAAGTAAGACGTAATCATCTTCTGTTGCAACATTTGATTTTATATTTCTATTAACAAGGTTAGAACATGATTGCAAATGATAATTATTAAATTCAATAATAGCATTAAAAGAATTTACAAAGGATATGGTTTTATCATAGTCAGAATTGTAAAATTCAGTAGTTGGTTTTCCAATATATTTAATTCTATCATCTAGAGCAGGATGTGTTCCATCTCCTGTTAAGGCATGATAATTTCCATTTAAAACGCAATAATTTTTAATTTTCATCAGAGCTGATGATAAAGCAGTGGAATCTATTTTGATATATTTCATTAATTCGGTTGCACATTGATCTGCTTCAATTTCTTGTCCCCTTGAATATTTCAATCCCATCCTTTCATTAAGTTCTGATGCAATTGTATATGCAAGTATTGCTGTACCCATTGTAATTGCACCTGGGGCATAATATTCATTTTTTGCCGCTGTGTAAATATCTGCAGTGGCAGCAACACCTGTTGCTAATGCTGCCCAAAAATCTGCTCTATTTTTTCTATCCTTAGCATTGTTTATATTAACTATTGAATGATCCAATACAAAATGAGAAATCTCATGTGCCATTACTGCAATTAATTCTTCCTCTGAATTTATTGCAGACAACAAACCTGTTGTTATAAACATTGTTCCATTAGAAAAAATAAAAGCATTCGGGACAATACTTTTTAATACTTTAATATTTAGTATTCCCGGACGACCATCTTCCAAACGAATTGGATATATTTTGTATGATAAAGCATAAAGATAACTTTCGAGATAACTATCTTTAAAAATCATATTATTATTTTCAGTAAAACTGATGTAATTAATAGCTTCTTCTTCTAGTTCTTTACGAAGTTTATATTGAAGTCCATTTTTTGTGATATTAATATATATACCATTTAAGAGTGCTTGATTTTGCCAAAATTCTTTAATGTTTGATGGAATAAACTGAATATTCTGAAGTTTTTTAAGGTCTATTACTTTTATATTATTATTACATAACAAATATGCTCGGTAGTTGGTAAGATTATCAATAGCTTCTTCTTTTATTTCTAATAGTTCAACCATTTCACCTTCATTAATCTCTGAAGATATTTTTTTTATAACAGTTCCTTTTAAATCAAAAGTTAACTGAGCAATTGCTAAAAAAGGAATGCTTGCAATTAAAAATAATAATGCAATCTTTTTCATAGTTGTAATTTTATTTCAACCCAAATTTACCAAAATTATCATTCCCACCAACTAAATTACACACTATTATATATTTTACCGATAAAAATATCGAAATTAAAAAATAAAAATGAGAAAAAAGAATGAAATGCCCATGTACAAAAGTACACCAAATGTAATGATAAAACTTTGGGCATTCCATGATAGATACAGATAAAGTTGGGGTACACAATAAACTTATAATTAACACAATCAGTCAAATAACAAAATTTAAACACATGAAATCTTTGTTTAAATTAAGTTTTACCGATAAGTGATTTTATTGGGATTCACAAAGCAATCAGAAAAGCTTGTTTCGTATCTGCAAGAAAACCTGACCAATATTGATTTTCAGTGAGTTTTTCCCCAAGCCCTAAAGGGTGAACTCACTGAAAATCAGCCCACCCTTTAGGGATGGGGAAAGGCTGATTTTCAATTCAGGGTAGTTTTCTTGCTGACACTATTTTTTTTACCCACAAATCTTATTAAGTTCCTTTAGCAGTAAATTGTGTTTGGTTTTACCAAGTCTTAAATCAATCAATGAATCCGGATTCTCTAATAATAGTGAACATGTTACAATACCCAGATTTAGCAAAAATTGTTTTTCCTTTTTTGTAAGATTTTTTAATACGGTAACAGGGTATATTTTATATTTTTCAATATTCTCCTTTAATCCATTGCCAGTAGGGTAGTCCCATGCTAATAGATTTAAGCCACTACAATTGCCAAATTTGATAGAGTCTTCTGAGAAACGAGTATTAGTAATTACCCATCCTTTAAAAGAAAAGTCATGAAATTCCGGCATCCCCTGACGTTTGCTTATAATATCATCAACCCGCGAACGGACATATAAAGGCACCTGAACACTCACTTGCTTTCCCTGGTCTTTATGGTATTTACACTCAACAAGATGCTGAAGCTTTTCGTGTGTAGCAATTACATCCATTTCGTGTGAAACACACTGACCTTCTACAATAACCCCAATCTCAGTACTAAATCCCATTTTCTGAAATAATCTTCCAATTAAAATTTCAAAAGGATAGCCGGTTGGACCAAGTTCTAAAATTGCTTGTTTTAATCTATATCGGAAGGATGAAGTGGTTTTTTCACGATGAAGCATTGAAAATGCATGGGAATATATTTTTTTGGTAGTAATTCCGGAATATATCCACTTTTCTATATCTGCAACTATTTTTAATACAATTTCTTTTTTTGCTCCTGCATTTAATAATGTACGTTCAAGTTTATCAGATGAAAATGCTTCTTCATCACCTGATGCCTTTTTGATAAGTATTTGTTTGTTATTATTTGAGTTTTTATCCATTATATGACTATTGAAAAATTATTGTTTCTTAGGCATATGATACAGTTTTAAGGTCAGTTCAAATATATAAAATTATAGATAAAAACCTTTACAATAATTTCTATTTCAAAATTAGCACTATTAAACCTTAAACCTTAAACTTAAACCTTAAACCTTAAACCTTAAACCCGAAACCCGAAACATGAAATTAACTAAATCCACTTCAATATCGGAAAATCCTGCCTATAAACCAAAAGCTCATGTTTTGGATATAATCTAAAAGCAAAATCAAAAACACCTGTTACTGTTGCCGGGATTTGGCAATAAAATCTTCCGATATTACCATCAACTTCTTCAAAATTAAGTTCTTCTTTAAAAAGTATTTGTTTGATTTGGTCGTTTTCTTTTTGTCCGAAAATCACTTCAACTCCAATATCATTTGGATTGAGTTCTTTTGTATCAATTTCAAATTCAGCTTCAAAATTTTCGCTTAATTTAAGTGTATGGTTTACATAATCAGGTATTTTTTTTGAAACAACTTCAATGCTATCCCATGCCTGCAAAACTTTTCGTTTCCATGTGGTTAGCTCCCTGGCTTTTTGAAAACGATTATCACACATCAGCTCATTACGCTTTATCAACTTTGTGTAAAACTGTTTTTGATAATCATCCAACTGCCTTTTCATGGTAAATCTTGGGGATATTTCAGCAATATTTTTCTTAATAAAACCAACCCAATCATTTGGAATTCCATGTGAATCTCGTTTGTAAAATAATGAAGCGATTTCGTGTTCAAACATATCATATAATTTCTCAGCATCGAATTGATCCTGGAAATCTTGATTCGCATAAGTTCTTCCTTCTTTGAGTGCCCAACCGGCATCTTCTACAAATCCTTCAGCCCACCAGCCATCGAGAACACTAAAGTTCAAAACTCCGTTCATAATAGCTTTTTCACCACTTGTTCCTGATGCTTCCATCAATCTTGTGGGAGTATTTAGCCAAACATCAACTCCTTGAGTAAGTGCCTTTCCTAATTCAATGTCGTAGTTTTCGATAAAAGTGATTTTACCTAAAAACTCCTTCATTTTTGAAATCTCAATAATTCTTTTTATAAGGTCTTGTCCGGCTTTGTCAGCAGGATGTGCTTTTCCTGCAAAAATAAATTGAATTGGCTGGTTGGAATCTGAAACTAAGTTAGCTAATCTTTCGAGATTTGAAAATAGCAAATGTGCTCTTTTGTAGGTAGCAAAACGTCTTGCGAAACCAATAGTAAGAGTTTGGTCGTTGAATGATTGCAGTGTTTTGAAAATCAACTTTGGATTTTCTTGTCTTTCGGTAAGGTCTTTTTCAACTCTTTCCTTTATATAATCAATAAGTATTTTTCGTTGTTTTTGTTTTACTTTCCAAATATTTGCATTTGGAACATTATGAATTTTCTCCCAATATGATAAGTCAAGTTGGTTTTGCATAAAATCTTTTCCAAATTGTTTTTTGTAAAATGCATTCCAATCAGCTGAAATCCATGTTGGAAAATGCACACCATTAGTAACGTATGAAATATGTGATTCTTCAGGGAAATAACCATCGTAAAGATTATTGAAAATCTCTTGAGAAACCTTGCCATGCAACTTACTAACACCATTTACTTCCTGCGAAAGTTTAACAGCTAAAATACTCATTGAGAACTTTTCTTTTGGATTGTTTTCGTCAACCTTTCCAAGTCCCATAAAGTCTTCCCAACTAATATTTAAGTTTTTTGCAAATTGTGGAAAATACCTTCTTACAATGTCTTCATCAAAAGCATCATGACCGGCAGGAACAGGGGTGTGAGTGGTAAACAATGTTGATGCACGTACTACTTCTTTAGCTTGTTCGAAAGATAAACGTTCTTCTATCATCAGGCATCTCAAACGTTCAAGTCCTATTAATGCAGCATGACCTTCGTTACAATGAAAAACTTTTGGTTTAAGTCCAAGTTTTTTAATTAAACGAATGCCTCCCAAACCTAAAAACATTTCCTGCTTAAATCGGTTTTGCCAATCGCCACCATAAAGTTGATGTGTGATAAAGCGGTCTTTAAATTCATTTGCTTCTATGTCAGTATCAAGCAGATAAAGACTTATTCTGCCAATATTAACTTTCCAAATTTTGGCTATAACCTTTCGACCTGTTAAAGTTAAGCTAATTGTAATCCACTCATTATTTTCATCTTTCACAGGTTCAAGTGGCATTTTTGAAAATCTCTGTGGCTCATAAAGAGCTAGCTGGTCGCCCATTATAGAAATATCCTGCCTGAAATATCCATATCTGTATAGCAGACCAATACCAATCAGATTTTCGTTTGAATCGCTTGCTTCCTTTAAATAATCGCCGGCAAGAACTCCAAGTCCGCCTGAAAATATTTTCAAAGAATCGTGAAGCCCATATTCCATACTGAAATATGCAATTAGGTCTTTAGGTTTGTTTTCAGCTTCTTTCAGATACTTTTGAAATTTGTTATAAACATTATTAACGCTTTTAACAAAATCAGGATTTTTCTGTAACTCATCAAGTTGTTGAGATGAAAGTGCCTCAAGGACAGCAATTGGATTTCCTTTAAATTTTTTCCATAGTTTTGGATTTATTGATGAAAAAAGTTCAATTGCAGAGTTGTTCCACGACCACCATAAATTTTTTGACATTATTTGAAGCGGCAATAATGATTTTGGATACTCTGATTTTACTAAAACTTTGCTCCATACCGGGCTTTCCTTTTTAACTTTCACAGGAGCAATAAATTGCTTAACCTTGAAGAATTTCTCACGGCTGTTAACTTTTTCAAGTGCAATTGAATATGCTTTATAATAATTATCAACTAAATTGTCCCATAATGCAATTCTTGAAATTTCGAATGCTTTGTCACGAGCTTTATTTTTATCATGCTTGTTTAAAAGACAAAATTCGATTAATCTTTCAGATAATTCTTTAACAACATAATTATCATTATCATCGCTTCTTTCAATAACGCTAACTCCGGTTTTATTATCTCCATAACTATCTCTTACCCAAAGTCCAAACCCGCCAAGGCTTGTGGTTATTGTTGGAATATGAAATGCAACGCTTTCTAATGGAGTATATCCCCAAGGTTCATAATATGATGGAAAAACTGAAATATCAAAACCTATTAAAAGGTCATAATAGTTAAGATTAATCACCCCGTCTTCACCGTTCAAATAACAAGGAACAAATATAATTTTCACTTTTTCATTCGGTGAATTTCCTAACTCATTCATTTTAATCCTGTTTAAAATAGGATCATTTTGTTTGTCAAATAAATGATGAGTTAAATATTCGTTTGAAATAGGGGAGTCGAAATCGGGCTTACCAATCCGTTGAGTTATTCCATTATAAATAGAGGTGAAATGTGCAGGAATGGTTATAAAAGCCACAATTTCCTTTTCGAGATTATTTTGCTTATTAATCATTCCTAAGGCATCAATAAATAAATCAATTCCTTTGTTTCTAAATTCATATCTTCCGCTGTTAACAATAAATTGAGTGTCTTCATCAAGCTTTTGATTTAATAAAGCTTCGGAAACATCTAATAGCCTTTTTCGAGCTATTTTTCTTTTTTCATCAAAGAAATTATCATCAGGTACAAATGAATCTTCAAAACCATTGGGAGTAACTACATCAACAGTTTTTTCAAGTAGGTATTTACACTCCTGGGCTGTAATGTCGCTAACAGTTGTAAAACTGTCAGCATGAATTGCTGAAAGTTTCTCGAGCGAATATTTAGATGAAATATTAAATTGCTTTGCTATAACATCTCCTTTATAATTTTCTAAATTACCATATAAAGGAAGTTTGTTTCCTGCTATACTTCTACCTAATGCTGTTGCATGAGTAGTGAAAACTGTTGCAGCCTGTGGTACATTTTTTTTTAAATATAAAATTCCTGTACCCGTCATCCATTCATGAAATTGGGCAACAAATCTGTCATAGGTGTTCAAATAATAATCGAAATAGCTTTCGATGATTTTTCCGGCGGCATAACCAAACATTGCAGGCTCAACATAATCCCATGCTCCGGTTAAAGAGTCAAGCTTATATTCTTCCCATAATTCAGCAAAAATTTTATCTTTTTCGGCAAAGAAGCTTGTAAAATCAGCAAGAATCACAATTGGTTTCCCGGCAATATTCCATCTTCCAACTCTAAAATGCAAACCATTATCTTCGGCATGGATTCTCCATGTCTTTAGTAGATTCTTATCTTCAATAAAATCAGCATTATTACTAGCACCTTTTGTTACATCAGGTCCTATTAATATAAAATTATCCTTATGCTTTCTAACTAATGATAGTGCTTTTGTTGAGATTACTGTGTAGATACCTCCAACTTTATTACAGACTTCCCAACTTGTTTCAAACAGGAAATCTGCTTCTATTTTTTTTACTTCTGGCATGTGTTTATGATTTTTGCTTGTTTATTTTCAGTAGTTTTTATTAGAAATTAGAAATTAGAAATTTGGTCTCTCAACGAATTACTTATTTCTTTTGATAATCATTTTTGTTTTTTAAAAATTGATTATTATGGTTTATCGTTCTAATAAAAAACGTTGTTAAAATTTTTGTTTCTTGGTTATTAATCTGTTTTTTCTAATTCAAACTTAATAGGTAAATAAAATCTTGTTTTTACTTTTTCTCCATTTAAATACCCTGGAGTCCAGCAATATTGCTTATCTATTTTTGCTAATGCAATTAAACATTCTTTATTAATTTCTTCAGTAAGTCCATGTATAACTTTTGTATGTTCAATTTTACCATTAGTGTCAATTATTAATTCTACATACACCTTCCCTTGAATTGAATCATTAATTGCAATTTCAGGATAAGATATAAATCTTTTTAATATGCTATTTAAAGAATCCATTCCTTCAATAAATTCCGGATAAGTATCAACAATTAAATAATTTCCATTATATGATTGCCCAGGCATAAGCATTCTATCCAAAGAATCTTTTTCCATTAATATCTTTTGCAAGAAATCGACTCCATAAATCCTCTTAATAAGGCTATCCATTACATCATAGAAACATTGTTCTTCCGGATCAATAATCAATGATGAAGTTACTCTCAGTTTATTTTCAAATTTATAAATCAAAAAATCATTCAATTCGTTGATAAATTCAAATGATGCTGTATCGGAAAGTTTTAATACAAGATATCCATCTTCATATTTTTGCATTGCTTCTAACCTATATTTTTCACAATGGCTAACTTTCCATAATGGTAATAAATTCCAAAAAATTGCTATTAAAATAAAAACAATAAAGAAAGAGATTATCAAAGCTATATTAAATCTATTATGTTTTCTTCTATTTCTCATTTAATGAGCCATTATGACATTATAAATGTTTTTTTAATTCGTTTAATATTGTGCTTTGATGTTTAATAATATCAGAATTTTATTTTTTTTGTTTGCCAGGCTTTTTAAGTTTTGAATTCGAAGGTTTTTTAATATCATCCACCTTTGTATCCTTAGTTTTTGCTAAAGCTTTCTTTTTGACAACTTTTACTGCTTGTTTTGTTTCTTTATTAGTTTCAATTATTTCTTTTTTGGGCGACTCAACAATATGTTTTTCGCTGCCATTTTCCCCAAGTCTTTCTTTAAGCCTGATATTAAAATCAGAGAGAACATTCATATAGTTTATAAATGCCTCGTATGGAGTTCCATAAGGGTTGAAATATTTATGAACATCGCCATCGGAAAACCATTTGGTACACATATAATAAAAATGGTCGCTTGTTTGAAGATATCTCCAATCTTTCCAGATTTCCATATCATTAATTTTCTTCACTTTTTCTTCAACGGCATAAATCTTATCAAAAGCTTCATCCTGCAATGGATTTCCCAGCCATGCAGTTAAATCTCTTTCTTCATCAGCCCATGAAATTGGATATGGAACATGAATTGAACCAACAGGTTGAGATTGCTCAGCTACTTCTGAAGGAGTGTTGAATGTAAAGTTAGTATTATTGAAGATCTGTTCAGGTAAAGCTTTTAAAAATTCAAAAATTCCGGTTTCTTCCCATTGATGTTCACCGAAAGTTTCGTAATCCATAAAAAGGTTCACAACTTCTTCTTTACTATCAATATTATTGAGCCAATAAGCAAACTTATCACTTGTAAGTGGAAATTCGGGCCAGCTTGCCTGTGAAAACCTGAATGCAATATCATCGCTTAATTTGAAATTCTTTAACAAAAGTTTAAGCTTTGGATTAATGGCGTTGCAATAAACATAATTTGGACTTTTCCATCCTAAAATATGTTTTGCGCCTTCGGTAAGCATTGTTTTAAATCCCATTTCAGCCACCATCTCACCAATTCCATCAGAATAAATTAACTCAGTATTTCTAAAAGTAGTTGGTTTAACGCCAAACAAAGATTCAATCTTCCCGGCCTGATACTTTACCTGGGATGTAAATTCATCTTTGCTTTTGAGTGCTGACAATGAGTGGGTGTAGGTTTCAGCTAAAAATTCCACACATCCGGTTTCGGCTAAACGTTTAAAGCTTTCAATAACTTCAGGTACGTATTCTTCGAACTGGTCTAAAGCACAGCCAGAAATTGAATAACTGATTTTAAATCTACCATCGTATTTTTTAATCAAATCAAGCATCACCTGGTTAGTAGGCAAATAGCATTTATCAGCTATTCTTCGAGCCAAAAATCTATTTTGGTATTCGTCGAAATAATAATGGTCTTTACCAATATCAAAAAACCGATAAGTTTTCAGCCTGTATGGCTGGTGAACCTGGAAATAAAAACAAACTGATCTCATATTTTCGTATTTATGTCTTATTTATTTATTTATTTCTTATTTATTTGTCATTTGCTTCGCGTCATTCAATAGTCATTTGTCCTTCGGACGTCATTTGCTTCGCGTCATTTGTTGTCATTTGCTTCGCGTCATTTGTTGTCATTTGTCCTGCGGACGTCATTTGCTTCGCATTATTTGTTGTCATTTGCTTCGCGTCATTTGTTGTCATTTGTCCTGCGGACGTCATTTGCTTCGCGTTATTTAATTGCAATTTACATCTTAAATCAAAAATCGTTAATCTCCCGACACTTCGTTCACGGGACAGGCTTTGTTCTTAAATCATATTTTTTCTTCCAACTTCGGACTTCAATCTTTATTTTTTTTCCACCAACCCCTCATAAACTTCCTTCACCTTCAAGGCTGCATTATCCCATTTTAAATTATCAACTTCGATTTTCCCATATTCAATAAACATTTCTGATAAAGCATTATAATGAAGAAGCCCGTAAACAGCATCTGCCAAAGCATCTATATCCCAAAAATCAACTTTCAAAGCATATTTTAAAACTTCAGACACACCTGATTGTTTCGAAATAACAACGGGCACATTTGAACGCATAGCTTCAAGTGGTGAGATACCAAAAGGTTCAGAAACTGATGGCATAACATAAACATCACTATAAGAAAACATTTTATCAACATCGTCACCCTTAAGAAAACCAGTGAAATGGAATTTAGTAGCGATTTTTAATTCTGCAACCCTTCTAATCATTTTATGAAGCATATCACCTGAACCAGCCATAACAAACCTCACATTATTATCCCGCTGTAGAACTTTGTATGCAGCTTCAACAAAATAATCAGGACCTTTCTGAAAAGTAATTCTACCGAGAAATGTTACTATCTTTTCTTTAAGAACATTGCCATTAGCAAAATAAACCTTTTTCATAGGTTCAACAGCATTATGAACTGTAACGACCTTTTCAGGTGGAATACCATATCTTTCAATTACAATATCGCGGGTTAAATTACTTACTGCTATTACCAAATCCGCAGCTTCCATTCCTGTTCTTTCGCGATTATAAACCATTTGATTAACATTCTCTCCTGAACGGTCAAACTCCGTGGCATGCATATGCACCACTAAGGGTTTTCCGCTAATTTTTCTAGCTTCAATTCCGGCCTGATAAGTTAACCAGTCGTGGGCATGTATAACATCAAAATCGTGTTCTGAAGCAATCTGCCGTGCTATAAGTGCATATCTTTCAACTTCTTCTATTAAATTTTTACCATATTTGCCGGAAAACTCAAATCTTTTGGAAAATATTGATTCTCCTGAAACTTCACCTGTTTTTTCGTAATTATCAACTATATTATAAAACTGGTCGGGGCTGGCATAAGGAACTAAATTTGAACCAACCTCAATAAACTGGATATTTTCCCAATATTCTTTATAATAACTACTTCTAAAATCTAATTCAATATCACTTGCATTAACAAGTTTAACAGCTTGCTGGTCTTCATCTCCATAAGCTTTTGGCACAACAAAAATCACTTCCACATTATTATGCAGTAAGCCCTTAGTTAAACCATAACAGGCTGTTCCTAGTCCACCTGTAATATGGGGAGGAAACTCCCAACCAAACATTAATACTTTCATTTTTTTGTCATTTACTTCGTGTCATTTGCTTTGCGTCATTAATTGTCATTCGCTTCGCGTCATTAATTGTCATTCGCTTCGCTGTCATTAAGTTGTCTTTTGTATCACTGTAATTTTTTTGCCTATTGCCTACTGTTTACTCTTTTTGCCTTTTTCCTTTTGCCTTTTTCCTTTTGCCTTTTTCCTTTTGCCTTTTTCCTTTTGCCTTTTTCCTTAACCTTAGCCTCAGCCTTAGCCTTTTTTTACTTTCGCCTTTTGCCTTTCTACTTCTTATATTTCTTCAACATATTCCCAACTCTCAGTAATTCCGCCACACTCCATGCCTGTGAAATACATCCTCCCGCTTTGTGTGGCGGGTCTCCATCGTAAACTTCGGAAATGGAACCAATTCCATGTTCTTTCATCACATCATTGAATTGCTCATAGTACCAGTTCATTTTATTCCAACCTGATTTTCCGTGAATCTTCAAATATCCTTCAACAAAATGTCCAAACAACCATGGCCAAACTGTTCCCTGATGATATTGTTTATCGCGGGTTTCCTGATTTCCAAAATAAACTCCTTCGTATTTAGGGTTTTTTGGAGATAATGTTCTTATGCCTCTTGTGGTTAATAATTCTTTTTCAACTTTATCAATTACTTTATGACGTTTTTCTTCATCAATCGGACTGTATTCTAAAGAAGTAGCAAAAATTTGATTTGGTCTGACTGACCAATCTTCTATATCACCATTAACATAGTCAGCCAAATATCCTTTTTCTTTTCTCCAGAATGTTTTTGTGAATGAATCCGGAATAATCTTAGCTATTGGTTCCCAATTTTTTACAAATTCAATATCATCAGCAAGAAGAGCCGTTTCAATACTAAACATCACTGCATTATACCAAAGAGCATTAATTTCAACCGGCATTCCAATACGAGGAGTAACAGCAGTACTATTAGATATTGCATCCATCCATGTTAGAGCTTTCCCATCTATTCCGGCGTAAATTAATCCATTATCCTGCATTTTAATATTAAACTCTGTTCCTTCCCTATATCCATTTAATATAAGCTGCATTTTCTCACCATATTCTTTCCATATTTGAGCTTTTGAGCCGGTGGCTTCTGCATATTTTTGCAAAGTCCAGAAAAACCAAAGAGGAGCATCAACAGAATTATATGCCGAATTATTTCCACTTCCAATATTTGGGAATAATGGTCCTTTTAAATCTTTTATTAAAGTTTTAATTGCTTTCTTGCATAATTCAGTTTTACCAATTTCTATAGTAAGTCCGGGAAGAGCAATAAAAGAATCTCTTCCCCAACGGCCAAACCACGGATATCCTGCAACTATTTCTACCCCATTTTTACTATGATTAATAAACTGATCGGCTGAATTAATCAAGCAATTTTTAAAGCTATCTCTTGAAACGCGGTTTTCTTCTACTTGTTTAAAAGTCTGGCTAAGGGTTTTAGGAGTTTCTTCATTAAGTCCTGCGGCAAAAATTATTGATTCGCCTTTTTTAATTGGAAGTTCAAAGAATCCCGGAACAAAAAGGTCTTCCTTATAATCATATCCTCTTTGTTGTTCTTCAATGTATTCAATATTATAGTACCAATCAGGAACATGAGTATATTCTACTTTTTTTGAAAACTGCATATAAATTGGAGTATAACCATCGTACATTTTAATCTTTATTCCATTTTCAATATCTTTATATTTTTTATTCACATAAGTATTTGCCTTGCTCAACTGATGTCTGTTTCTAAAGGCTAGGAAGGGAGTAAATTTTAAAGTAGTTGCAGAATTTCCTTCTTCAAGAGTGTATTTAATCATCATCCTATCACTTTCTCTGGAAAATAACCTTTCAACAGCCAAAATAACTCCACCAACACGATAAACTAATTTAGGAATCTTTCCAATCACAAAATCTCTAATGTATTTGTACCCTTTAGGGTAATAATTATCACCTTGATATTTATGAATTCCTAAATTAAATTCAGCTTCATGTTGAATAACAGTAACATCAAGAGATGATAAAAGCACATGCAGTCCGTCATCTATTTTTGGTTGTGGGCTTACCAATAAACCATGATACTTACGCGTGTTACATCCAATTATAGTTGAACAAGCATAAGAACCTCCACTGCTCGAACGTATAAGTTCTTTGGTAAGTGAGTATTCTAAATTTATCAGTTGATTTTTATCAAAACTTATATAATCCATATTTAAAAGAAAAGATTGTTAGAATTAATGCAGAATATCAATTATTTATGATGTATTTAACAATCTGCAAAAATAAAAAAAATATCTAACAATCTACATTAATAAATTGTTATGTTTGGGTGATTATTTCAGTAATGAAACTTTAATTATATTTTAAATTTATTCAAAAACATTTTTATTTTTTCATTTTACAAGCTAACTTATAAAGTTTAAAATATTTCTCTATTTTTGTTTAATATCAATTTACATAATGAAGTTGTCAAAAGTTGAATGTTGAAAAGAAAGAATGATACAATAATATTCAAAGTCAATAATTTGTATCATTCTTTCAAAAAAAAAAAATGTTGTTAAGCAAAAGTATAATAAAAAAGAGATTTGTCCATATT
>JAIPBB010000124.1 GCA_021739805.1 Saprospiraceae bacterium
AAGAAAAAATGACAGACGATAAATTAAATAATAAACAAATTGATGAGGTTTCTAAATTTTTCGCAGCCGAGAACGAAAAACGAAATGTAACAACTCCTGACGGAAAAATAATTGAAGTTAATCCTTTGGCTGATTATTTTTCTGATGCAAGACCTAAAGTTCATGAGCCAAATAGCTCTAAAGTAGTTGAGAAGTTTTTAAACTGGGCAAGAGCGGAATCATTATGGGTTTTAGGATTTGGAACCGGTTGTGGAAGTATTGAAATTCCACCATTATTAACTCCTCGTTTCGATGCTTTTCGTTTTGGAGTTCAAATGCGACCAACACCACGTCAATCAAATGTTATAATCATTTCAGGATATTTGGCTGTGAAAACTTTAAAGCGTGTTATTCGCAGTTATGAGCAAATGCAAAGTCCAAAGTATGTATTAGCCCTTGGCAGTTGTACAATAAATGGTGGAATGTATTACGATAGTTACAACACTATAAATCGTCTTGACAAATATATTCCTGTTGATGTTTATGTTGCCGGCTGTATGCCTCGCCCCGAAGCTTTATTGGCTGGTTTTATGAAATTAAAAGAGCTTATCAAAGCAGGAAAAGCTGAAAATGCTAATAAATATGTTGAAAATTTCGATGAATATAAAGCCAATCAAAAAAAGATAATAAACGATTGGAATATGCCTGATTATAACTGGTAAAAGTGATTTCTTGCATTAAACTCAAAAAAGAAATTGAAAATGAAAGATTTAATTGAACGATTACATATAAAATACAGCCTTACTGATATCGAACATCAGCGGGAGAATTTTGTTTACCTGACAATCAGAAAAGAAAATGCTATTGATTTAGTAACCTATCTGAAAGATTATGAAGGCTTTTCTCATTTCGTATTGCTTTCATGTGTTGATTGGATTGAAGATGGAAAATTCCAACTTACATATTTCTTAAATCAGCCAAATAAAAAATTTGATATAGCGATTCGCACAATGATTCCTCGTGAAAATGCAGAAATGCAATCATCACATCATTTATGGAAACAAATCGTAACTTATCAAAGAGAACTTCGCGAAATGTATGGAATTAACTTTCCGGGAAGCCCCGGAATAGAAGAAAATTTCATACTAGAAGGTTGGGATGAAATTCCTCCAATGCGTAGAGAATTTGATACTAAAAAATATTCTGAAGAAACTTTCTTTCCACGTGAAGGCAGAAAAACATACGACCCTGCTACTTATATGAAAGATAAATTATATCCAAATGCCCCAATAACAGCTAAAGTAAATAAAAAAGATGAATAATTTATTTAATTGGAATCCTGACAGAAGTAAATATCCATCGATGAAAGAAGATGGAACCTTAGATGTTGATTTATCATCTCAAAAATTTACTAAACTTTGGGTTGGACCAAACCATCCCGGGGTTACAGGAAATATGGCTATCGAAATTACCGTAAGTGGTGATGAAATAGTTCAAGCCAAAACTCACGTTGGTTATCTGCACCGTGGTTTTGAAAAATTAATTGAAAGACGTTTATTTATTCAAGGTTTTCCTACTTGCATCAGAATGTGCGTTGCTGAACCTGATTTTAATGAGTATTTATTATCAAAATCCATTGAAGATTTATCGAGAATTGAAGTCCCTGAAATGGCTGAATGGCTGCGAACTTTGGTTCTGGAAATGGCTCGTTTACAGAGTTTGTTAAGAACAGTTCCCGGTCAAGGTGGAACATTTTCTTTAGGATTGGGAGTTCAATGGGGAATGTATCTGAGGGATTTAATTTTGGATAGATTTGAAGAACTCACAGGTGGTAGAATTTACCATATGTATATTTTACCCGGTGGAGTTAGGGGATTGTTGCCGGATGGTTTCAAAGAAAGGTTAGAGGAAAACCTGAAATTAATTGATGAATTTATTCTCAAGATTAAGAAATTAATGTTTGATAATGCTGTTTTCAAAAAAAGAGCAATAGGCGTTGGAGTAATCAAAAAAGAATGGGTTGACCAATTTGGAATTGTTGGACCAAATGCACGTTCAGTTGGAATTAGCAGGGATATTAGAAAAGATTATCCATATTTAAAGTATAATGAACTTGATTTTGAACCACCAACAGCAACAGAAGGAGACATATTTGCCCGAAGTACTGTTCGGTACAAAGAATTGATACAAACAGTTGATTTGATTCGTCAAATAATGACAAAGATGCCTGAAAAAGGAGATATTAAATCGCCAACTCCAAATGTTTTACATTGGAAAATTCCCAAAGGCGAAACATATACACGAGCCGAAAGTTCTCGTGGAGAATATGGATTGTATTATGTAACTGACGGGAGCGACAAACCAAGAAGAATAAATTTGCGGGGACCAAGCTATAATCATGCAATGTCATTATTAGAACATATGCTAATTAATGCCAACATCGCTGATGTTCATGCTATAATGGTTTCATTACAAACTTGTCCACCTGAAATTGAAAGATGAAACAATTGTCGATTGACAATTGAATATTGAGAATTGAAAATGATTAAATAAAAATGACAAAAGACGACCTAAAGAAAAGAACCAAAGAATTTGCACATAGATGTGTGAAACTTGCTTTGTCTTTGCCAAATGATAAATTGGGAAATCATTCGCAAGGTCAATTAATCTTTATTTCATCACAAAAAACAGCAAATAACCAATTGTAAATTGACAATTGTAAATTGAAAATAGTAAATAGTAAATTACAAAGATGAGTTTAAAAGATACATTAAGTCCATTCACGGCTTGGGGAGGTGTTTTCAAAGAGCCTGTTACGATTAAAAATCCAATCGGACGAGAAGCTGCTCCACGCTACAGAGGTTTTCATAAAAATGAAATTGATGTTTGCATAGGTTGCGGATCTTGCGAAACTATTTGCGAAAACGAAGCCATCGATTTAGTCCCTGTTGAAGGTATAAAAGCTAAAGATGGAGATAGCGGACTTCGCCCAATGGTTGATTATGGACGTTGTTGCTGGTGTGCTTTATGCGTTGATGTTTGCACAACCGGTTCTTTAACTTTATCGAATGAATATACCTGGGTAAGCGAAGATCCTGAAGATTTTAGATTTATTCCGGGAGTTGATAAAAAAGCTTGGGACAATAGCGAAAAAGGTTGGAAAAAACCTGAGCCAAACTACGAATTTTATAGTTTAGACAGAGTTAAAATGCCTGAACTTCACGCTGAAGAACGTGGACAATCATTCATTGAATTCATCACAGGATATTCAAAACAACAAGCTGAATTAGAAGCCGACAGATGTGTCGAATGTGGAATTTGTACTTCCGCTTGTCCAGCTCACATGGGAATTCCTGAATATATTAAAGCAATCAGGAATAATGATTTAGAAGAAGGATTACGTATTTTATATGAAACAAATCCGCTTCCTGAAATTTGTGGTAGAATTTGTACACATAAGTGCGAAAGCGTTTGTACAATGGGACATAAAGGTGACCCGATATCAATTCGATGGCTAAAACGATATATTGCCGATCAAAATCCATCAGAAAAATATAAAGAAATTTTAAATGCTGAGAATTTAGTTGATAATGGTAAAAATATTGCAATTATTGGTGCCGGTCCTTCAGGATTATCAACTGCTTACTATTTAAAATTAATGGGCTATCAATGTACAATTTTTGAAAAATTACCTGAGGCCGGAGGTATGATGCGATATGGAATTCCGGAATACCGTTTGCCCTACGACCAAATTGACAAAGATGTAAACTATATTTTAAGTCTTGGAGTTGAAATTAAATACAATGTAAATATTGGAACAGATATTAAACTTGAAGATTTAGGAAAAGATTTCGATGCAGTTTTTGCCGGAACAGGTTTACATTTAGGAAGAAGCACCAGAGTTCCCGGTACTGACCACAAAAATGTATATTTTGCTACTGATTTATTACGTGAAATTTCTCTTGGAAAAGAAATTCCTCTAGCCGAAAAAATTGTTGTTATTGGTGGAGGAAATGTTGCAATGGATATTACTCGTTCCTTAGCTCGTCTGCAAAACAATAAATATGGAAAAGTTGATGTTCTTGCAACTTGCTTAGAATCTGAAGATATTATGCCTGCTGATAGAGAAGAAGTTGTTGAAGCACGAGAAGAGCTTGCAATTGTTGATCCGGGATGGGGACCAAAAGAAATTGAAATCGAAAACGGAAAAATAAAAGGACTTCATGTTGTGAAATGCTTATCTGTTTTTGATGAGAAAGGAGCTTTCAATCCAAAATTTGATGAAGAAGATAAAAAGTTTTTTGCTGCTGATATGGTTGTCGAATCGATTGGGCAAGGAATGGATTTATCATATTTAAGCGAAGAATTTAAAGAAAATCTAAAATTCTCAAATAGAGGAAGAATTGAAGTTGACGATTATTTCCAATCTAGCGTTAAATGGCTATTTATTGGTGGTGATATTATTCAGGGACCAGATGTAATTCACGGAATTGCTAATGGACACAAAGCGGCTGTCGGAATTGATAATTTTTTAATGAATAAATAATTATGGCAAATTTAGAAACTACATATTTAGGTTTAAAACTAAAAAATCCAATTATTGTTGGTAGTTCAGAGTTGACAAGTTCTGTCGGACAAATTATTGAATTAGAAAAAAATGGAGTCGGTGCAGTTATTTTAAAATCATTATTCGAAGAGCAAATATTGATGAATATTGACGCTGAACGTGTAAATAATATTCATAATACTTATTCCGACACAGAAAATTACGTTTCATATTATTTGAAGAAAAATAATGTTGATAATTATCTGAGGCTGATAAAAGAAGCAAAATCTAAAGTAAGTATTCCTGTTATTGCAAGCATAAATTGCATTAGCTCTGACGAATGGACAAGCTTTGCAAAAGATATTGAATTGGCTGGAGCTGATGCTATAGAACTGAATATATTTCTATTACCTGCTGATATTGATTCAAAAGGAAACGAAATAGAAAAAGTTTATTCTGAAATAATTCTGAAAGTTATTCAGATGGTTAAAATACCGGTTTCAGTAAAATTGAGTTCATATTTTTCGGGTTTTGCAAATTTTGTTTCAGCAATCTCAAAACTTGGAATTAAAGGAATAACATTGTTCAATCGCTTTTATAGTCCTGATATAGACATTGAAAAAGAGAAAATCATATCAACACATATCTACAGCAACCCTATTGAAAACAGTAATGTTTTGCGATGGGTTGGAATTTTATCAAATAAAATTGATTGCGATATTGCATCATCAACAGGAATTCACTCCGGTAAAGATGTGATAAAAAATATTTTAGTAGGAGCAGATGCTACTCAAATTGTTTCAACCATTTACAAAAATGGAACTTCACATATAAAAACTATGCTCGACGAAATCGAAGCCTGGATGGATAACAAATCATACAAAGATTTAGATAGCTTCAGAGGAAAACTTAGCCAGGATAAAGCTGTTAAGCCAATGGTTTATGAAAGAGCTCAGTTTATGAAGTATTTTTCTGATATTAAATAAAATAATATTATCTGTAAATTTCACCAGCCAAAAAATCATTATTTCAAGCATTACTATTTCACCCTTAATCGCATTATGGGCTGAAACAAATTTTCAATTTTTCATTCAGTAACATTTTTTTGCTAATTTCGTCATAGTTTAGTCATTATGGTTTTTTAATGCATAATGAATTTGTTTAATAAACCTAAAACAATAATAATGGAAGAGAATAATATAAATATCGAAAACAAAGGGAAAAAGGATAATTGCAAGAAAGATAATAAACAAGGTGGAATTATTGGTGGAGTTGTGTTAATCACATTAGGGATTTTATTCCTGCTTGACCAATTTCTTCCAAATGTTAACTTTGGTGACCTATGGCCTGTACTTTTAATAGTTATTGGAGTATCAATTTTATTTAAGAACTATCCGTGTAATCGAAATAAAAATTCTGAATCATGAGTTATAAAAAAATATTTTGGGGAGTCGCTTTGGTTATAATTGGCGTACTTTTTATATTAAATAATCTAGGTGTTTCTTATTTTAGTATTGGAATGATTGTTAGGTTATGGCCATTATTACTAATATTCTGGGGAGTTTCTCTTCTGCCAATTAAAGATAGTTTTAAGATAGTGTTGTCAATCATTATACTTGCCTTTGGTGTAATTTTTATATCAACAAACGAATACAACGATGGCTACTGTGAAGGTATGAGAATAATGAGAAAGCATAAAAAATATTTTGGTGAGAATAATGCTAAAGTTTATAAATACAAGCATAAAAACATAAAAAAAGGGGAAATTGATGAGGAAGAACAAATGTTTTTCGAACCTTATAAAAAGAATATTAAAAATGCTGAATTAGAATTTGATGCTGTTGTTGGAAGTTTTATTATTGGTGGTGAAACCGAACAGCTTTTCGAATTTGAAAAAGATGGAAATCTTGGTGACTATAGTTTAACAACACGCACAAAATCAAAAAAGGAATTCATAAAAATCCGACTTAAAGAATCCAATATCGAAGGAGAGAATAAAAGTAATGAAGCCTCAATTATGCTAAATTCAAATCCTGTTTGGGATTTTAATTTTGATGTTGGAGCAGCTTCTTTAGATGCTGACCTTAGCGATTATAAAGTTGGAGATATAGTCATTGATGGTGGTGCCGCTTCGATTAAAATTAAGCTTGGAAATAAACACGATTTAACAAATGTAAATGTTGATGCCGGTGCTGCCTCAATAAAGATTTACATTCCTGAATCTTCAGCTTGTGAAGTGAAAACATCTACTTTTCTTTCAGGTAAGAATTTCGAAGGCTTCAATAAAATTAGAAAAGGTTATTATCAAACACCCGATTTTGAAAATGGCAGTGAAAAGATTTTTATTAGTATTGATGCCGCAATTTCGGGAGTTACTATTATTAGATACTAATGTTTAAAGCTCCAAAAAACAATTTGATAAAAATTCCAAATAACAAGCTCTAAAATACAAATAAATTACAATATCCAAAATACGAATATTCAAACCCGTTTTGAACATTATTTAATTGAAATTTTGAATTTATTTGTTATTTGATATTTGGTGCTTTAACCAATGAACTTTAAAATCATTTCACTCAAATCCTCAGGTGCATCCGCATGAACCCAATGTGATGCTTGTTCTATTTCTTTGATTTCAGAATTTGGGAAATGATATTTGATTGAACCCTGAAAACGCAAATGGCTTTCGTATAAATTAATATAATCCGATTTACCACCTTTAATAAACAATGCAGGAACTTTAGAAATCTGATTAGGAAGCAGTCCTTTTTTTACTTCTAAAATATTTTTGTTTATTACCTCAACGTTTGCCCGCCATCCAAATTCTGTTTTATTTTTTTTGTAGAGATTTTTTAAAATCCAAAAACAAGTGTTTCTTTCTTCAAACTTATGACAAACTAATTCTTCAACTTCTTTTCGGCTTGAAATTTTTGAAAAATCAACCGACAGCATAAAATCCAAAACACTTTCATGCAGTTTTCCGATTTCGTAATCTTTAGGGCTTATATCAACAACAATAATCTTAGGAAATAATTCCGGATGATTAACTGCAAGATTCATTGCCAGCTTTCCTCCCATTGAATGACCAACTAAAACAGGAGTTTTGAGATTGAGTGTTTGAATCAATTCCAGAATATCCTCACTCATGTAGTTATAGTCAAATTCATTGCTATGTCCTGACCTTCCATGATTTCGTAAATCAGGAATAATAACATTGAAATTCTCAGCCAGTTTTTTCCCAAAAGGAATCCAGTTATCAGAAATACCAAGCAATCCATGAAGAATTATCAGGTCAGTACCTGAACCGATTTGTCTGTGGAAGAGTTTCATTTGTAAAATTATTTCAAGGCAAATTTAATAAGTATTTGAATTTGTGTACTACAATATTAATATTACTTTTGAAACTAAATTTTAGTAAATCAAAAATGATACTTGAAGATTTAGGATATAA
Source organism: Saprospiraceae bacterium (assembly GCA_021739805.1). The sequence continues at coordinate 7,977 of JAIPBB010000124.1, forward strand.
TGCAGATTTAGAAAACTTCAGAAATGAAAATATTTCTGATTCATTTGAAATTGGACGGGTAATTTCTGAGCATAAGGAAAGATATGTGGTAAAAACTACAGTAAATGAATTTGATGCAGAGATAATTGGAAATTTAAGGTTTTCGGCTCAGAAAAGGTCAGATTTTCCGGCTGTTGGCGATTGGGTAGCAATTTCTGAATATGATGAAAATAAGGTGCTTATTCATTCTGTTTTCCCAAGAAAAACAATTATTGAACGTCAAGCTGTCGGGAAACAAGGTGAGAAGCAAATTATAGCAACAAATATTGATTACGCTTTTATTGTACAAGCTGTTGACAGGGATTTCAATATTAATAGAATTGAAAGATACCTGACAATTTGCAATACTTCAAAAGTAAAAGCAATTATCATTCTCAATAAAATTGACTTGATTAGTGATACTGAATTATCAGAATTAATTTATCAGGTTCAAGCAAGAATAAAACAAGTGCCAATTATTGCTATTAGCAATGAGTCGAAAAAAGGAATTGAAGAACTAAAAGAAATGATGTTAAAAGGAAAAACCTATTGTTTGTTAGGTTCATCAGGTGTGGGAAAATCAAGTCTTTTAAATAATCTTGCAGGTAAAGAATTAATGAAAACAGACTCGATTAGCTCCAGTACAAATAAAGGTCAGCATGTTACGAGTCATCGGGAATTAATAGTCCTTGAAAATGGTGGAATTTTAATTGACAATCCCGGAATGAGAGAAGTTGGGATTACTGATTCAGCAGGCGGATTGGAAATCACATTTAAAACAATAGCAGAACTGTCAAAAGAATGCAAATTCAAAGATTGCACTCATACAACAGAAATCGGTTGTGCAGTTATTGCAGCCGTTGATGATGGTGAAATTGATGAAAACTCTTATGAAAACTACCTGAAAATGGAAAGAGAAAAAGAGCATTTTGAATCAACAATTGCTGAGAGACGAAAAAAAGATAAAGATTTTGGGAAAATGGTAAAGCATTTTAAGAATTCGAAAGCTAATAAGTACTAAACTTGATAAAAGGCAACTATCTAGTCTTTGCAATAAAACTCCAAATATCAAAAAACAAATTACAAAAAAATTCCAAAAAACAAAAAATCAATTGTCCAAACCGTTTCAAAAAAATAGCTTTAATTAAAACCATAAATAGTGCAATAAATAGCACTTTTAAATAAAAAACAGAAAGAAATAAACAGAAATACACCTATTTAGTGCATTTAACTGCACTTTTTGCTGTTTTTTTATAAGTTGATCAGATTAACAGTAATGTTAAACAAATACTTCATTCCTATAACAAATGTCCCATTTTATTGCTATTTTTGGGACAAAATCATATTCAATGTCAGCACAAAAAGAAACTATATGCAATCTTATCAAGGACGGTTAAAACAGTTGATGAAAGTTTGAGAATTTCTTGTGAAAATTATACAGCAGTATAAAAATTTTAAAGCTAATAAGTTCTAAGAACAATAAAAATAATAGTACAAGCATTAATAATTGTAATGAGCTTTAATTTTATAAATCATCAGTTTAAAACCGTTTATTTAATACTTACGTTTTGGTTATACGCTAACTCTTGTTAACATAGATTAAGGGAAATCATGAAACATTTTATTAAAATATTTACAATTTTAATAACCTTGGTTAATTTAAATGTCTTAGGACAAACTGGGATTATAAAAGGACAAGTATATGACAGAAAAGAAAAACAAGGACTTGCTTTAGCAAATGTCTGGCTAATTGACACAAAAATTGGGACTGTCACTGATCAAAAAGGTAATTTCAAAATAGATAACTTGAAAGCCGGAATTTATAATTTGAAAGTAAGCTATATTGGCTATGGAGACACAACTTTGTATAATATTAAAGTTTTAGTTGATACAGTAATTTTATTGAGAGTCGAATTGCCAGCAGATTGTATTTACGATAAAAATGAAAAAAATAGAACTTGTCCAATATGTGGTAAAAAGAACAAAGTTGTTCCTATAGTTTATGGACTTCCAATCGGCTCTCTTAATCTTAAAAAATATTATTATGCAGGTTGCGTGATTACAAACTGCGATCCCAATTGGTATTGCAAACGATGTAAAAATAAATTTTGAAAGCAATAGATAACAACACACTACCAATAAACTAAGCAAAATCCAAATAAAAAATAAAACAGTATTAAAATGAAAACAGCAATTATCGGTGGTGGAGCAGCAGGTTTTTTTTCGGCAATTGCTGTTAAAGAAAATTATCCTGAGGCGGAGGTTATTATTTTCGAAAAATCAAAATACAAAAGCTTTGGCTAATACTATAGTGAAATTAATTGCTTCTTGACTCCGTACTATTTTTGCTAAACTCCTGTATGAAAAAATGTAGTATTTTTAATAAAAACTAAAATCATGAGTAAAAGACCAATATTTGAAGAAATCAAACAGCTAAATGCAATAGGGCAAGAATATTGGAGTGCAAGAGAACTCTATGTCCTTTTGGAATACATAAAATGGGATAAATTCCTTAATGTAATAAGCAAGGCTCAGCAAGCTTGTAAAAACTCTGGACAAGAGCCAGATAATCATTTTCCCCGAGTGGAGAAATTGATAGATTTACCTAAAGGAGCAAAAAGAGATATTGGTGATATTCAACTTTCAAGATATGCATGTTATCTCATTGTGCAAAATGCTGACCCATCGAAAGAAGTCGTTGCTTTAGGTCAAACTTATTTTGCTGTTCAAACTCGAAAACAAGAAGTACTTGAAGAGAGTTTTGATAAATTTCAAAGTGATGAAGAAAAGCGTTTGTTTTTAAGACGAGAAATGTCAGAACACAACAAAAAGCTTGCTGATGCTGCGAAAAAGGCAGGAGTGATTCAGCCTTGGGAATATGCTATTTTCCAAAATCATGGCTATATGGGTTTGTATAATGGTTTAGAAGCAAAAGATATTCATTCAAAAAAAGGGTTAAAAAAGAGCCAGAGTATACTTGACCACATGGGAAGTACTGAATTGGCAGCTAATCTTTTTCGTGCAACGCAAACCGAAGATAAATTAAGACGAGATAAAATAAAAGGGAAAAAACAAGCCAATCAAACACACTTTAATGTTGGACAAAAAGTTCGTCAGACGATAAAGGAGTTAGGTGGAACAATGCCAGAAGAATTACCAACTGAAGATAGTATAAAGAAGATTGAAACTTCAAAGAAAAAAGCATTGAAAAATGACAGTAAAAAAGATCCCATAAAATGAAAACAGCAATTATCGGTGGTGGAGCAGCAGGTTTTTTTTCAGCAATTGCTGTTAAAGAGAATTATCCAAATGCTGAGGTTGTTATTTTCGAAAAATCAAAGAGAGTCCTTTCAAAAGTTAAAATTTCCGGTGGTGGAAGGTGCAATGTTACCAACGGAATTACTTCTTTAAGTGAATTATGCTCAGCTTATCCAAGGGGTGGGAAAAAATTAAAAAATGCTTTCCAAATCTTTAGCACAAAAGATACTATGGAATGGTTTGAAACGAGAGGCGTTCCTTTAGTTGTGCAGGATGATTTGTGTGTTTTTCCTAAATCCCAGGATTCACAAAGTATTATTGATTGTTTATGGAAAGAAACAAGAAGACTAGGAATTGAAATCAAATTAGAAGCTGGTATTGAAAGTATTAAACAAATTGGTGAACAATTAGAATTACACTTTTTAGATGAAAAATTCCCACCAAAAACTTTTGATAAAGTGATTGTTACAACTGGTGGTTCTCCAAAAAGAAAAGGTTTGGATTGGCTGGAATCCTTAAATCACAAAATCGAAAATCCGGTTCCTTCATTATTTACTTTTAAAATGCCACAGGAACCAATTAGCAAACTAATGGGAATTGTGGTTGAAAATGCTTTAGTGAACATTCAAGGAACAAAACTAAAATCAGAAGGATCTTTACTGATAACACATTGGGGCATGAGTGGACCTGCGATTTTAAAACTTTCATCTTATGCTGCCCGGCTTTTAAGTGAAATGAATTATGAATTCAAAGTTCAGGTTAATTGGGTGAACGAAATAAACAATGATATTGTTAACGATGAATTGAAAAACATTGTTCAAAAGCATTCCAATAAATTAATTTCCAACTTAAGACCTTATGATTTACCAAGCAGATTATGGATATTTCTGCTTGAAAAATGTGATATTTCAGCAGAGAAAAAATGGGGAGAAATCGGAAAAAAATCCCTGAACAAACTCACAACCATACTGACAAACGACATATACGAAGCAAAAGGCAAAACAAAATTCCGTGATGAATTCGTAACCTGCGGTGGTGTCAGTTTAGAAAGTATTGACCTAAACACTATGCAAAGCAAAGTTTGCAAAAATCTCTATTTTGCAGGCGAAGTTTTAAACATTGATGCTATTACAGGAGGTTTTAATTTTCAGGCAGCATGGACAACGGGATTTATTGCGGGGAAATTGAAATAGATATTGAGTTTATAGATGAATTATAATTGTATTTTTGTCAATGTACAATAAAATTAGATGAAAATAATAATACCATTTCTGAAATCGATAATAGTCGAAGCATCTATTATTTTCATTTTTCTATTTTTACTTAACAATTTCATTGGCTATACCGATAAAACAATTAAAGCAGATGCTATTGGTTACTACGACTATTTACCTTCAATTTTTATTTATCACGATTTCATAAGAAAAGATATTCCAATATCTGAAGATTCAAGCTTTTATGAACGTATAAATATTCCTGAAGTATTTGTAAATTTTAATGACTATAAAATTAATAAATATCCTTGTGGAACAGCATTACTCCAACTTCCTTTTTTCACCTATACATATTTAACAACTGACTTTGAAGAAGATAAAATCAGTGGATATGAACAACCTTTCCAAAGAACAGTGTTTTATGCAACAATTTTCTATTTATTTCTTAGTCTTTTTTTCTTTAAAAAAACACTTGAGCTATTTGAGATAAAAAGACATAATATAATATTAGCTCAATTATTTTTAGTACTTGCTACTGGAGTTACAACCTATGCTAATTTTGATGCCGGATTTAGTCACATATATTCATTATTTGCAATTACTGCTTTCATTTATTTCACTAAATCATATTTTAAGGAAAGAAATATAAATCACTTTGTTTTAGCATGTCTATTTTTAGGATTGGTAATAATTCTTCGTCAAATAAATTTTCTGATTATCTTTTTTATTCCTTTTTTGGCAAATTCAACAAATAATCTTAGATGCGGGTTTATCCATCTTTTTAGAAATCCTGCAAAGTTGATGACAGGAATATTTTTAATATTAGGATTGCTTTTCATTCAATCTTTACTTTGGTATTTACAAGTAGGACATTTTCTGGTTTATTCATACCAGGGAGAAAAATTCAATTTTCTGAATCCGGAAATCATCAATATTTTGTTTAGTTACAGAAAAGGACTCTTTGTTTATACTCCAATATTATTTATTTGCCTGATTTCTATATTGTGGTTGGCAATAAAAGGAAAATACTATTTGGCGATTACATGGCTTTTGTTTTTTATTCTCATTACCTATATTTTCTCGTCGTGGCATGTCTGGTTTTATGGCTGTAGTTTTGGAATGAGAGTATATGTTGATTTTTATGCTATATTTTTCATTCCTTTTACATTAATGCTAAACGGAATAAAATTGCCATTTAAACTAATCATTATTTGCATCTCATTTTTGACAATCCCTGTAAATATCATTCAAACCTATCAATACAAAGAGTATATTCTGCATTGGATTAATATGGATAAAGATATGTACTGGAAAATCTTTTTGAAAACAGATGATAGGTATAAAGGGGTTGTTTGGAAGAAGCATATTATTGCTGATGATGATAATATTATTGATACAAAGTTTATTGGCAACATCAATATTCCAAAAGGAACTGATTCATTAATTTGGAAATTAAGTAGTGATTCAATAATTGGTTTTGATAAGGTAGGTGCAATTCAGGTGTTAATAGATAATGACTTTCAAGAAAAAAATGAATCAGAAGTGATTTTATGTATTAAAGAAAAAACAAAAGAAGTTTCCTATTGGTGTTCAACTCTTTTGATTCACTTTGCAGAAAACGATTTTGATGAATGGCAAACAGGATTATATAATTTTGATTTCAATCTTC
>JAIPBB010000125.1 GCA_021739805.1 Saprospiraceae bacterium
ACTGTCAGGAAAACAATAAAAATGTAACTGCTTGAAATAACGCAATTTAAAAATCACCCTAAAATAATTTGTTGAAAACTTTCAGGGTTATTAACCGATTTTCTGGATTTTTAACGATTTTTGCTGCAATGTGGGTTAGATTAAAACTCTGATTTTAAGCCACACGAAGGGATTCGTGCGGTAGCTGTGTGTCGCCAACATTTGTCAGTTCCACCATCTTATTTGAGTTACGTAAAGACTAATCTTTACTCACAGCACACCGTGCACCAGCGAGGTGGTTCAGTATAAATACCATTTCCAATATTCAATCCTAAATCACCATTATGAACTCCATCACTATAATCAAGAGTAATAGTAGGACTTTCCGAATTCACTGCTACAATTTCTACTGGGCATTTGCGCTTCAAGCCCTTGTATAGGTCACATCCTACTATCTATTTGTTGGGACGTCGTTTTATAATAATTTGATAAGTATTAAAAAAAAATACTCCTACTAGAATAGTATTCACAACCAGTAAAACAGTAAAAAATAAATCTAAAGTTAAAATTGGTAGTCTCCATATAAAATAGCCATAAAAAATAACGAATAAAATAAGTAATGAATAGTTTTTGTATACAAAATTCTTGATTATTAAATCTAGAACAAAATCAATTATTAATACAATAATATTAATATATAATAATGTTTTATTACCTATTTCTTGAAAAGAATATATTGCAATCCATATTACTATATATGCAATAAATCCAATAATAGTTATTTTTTTTATTAAAGTTAATATATTAATTAGTTTGCTATTGCCCATAATACTTGTATTAATAACCTTGTTTTTTAATGCTGAATTTTAATATATCAACTGCCATTTTAAACTGTTTTTGTCTTTGTTCTTCCTTCAACTCTGCTTGGTCAGAATTATAATTTAAAACATCATTATATCTAACTCTACAAAAAGTAGAAAAACTCGATGTTTTTTTTGTAATAGAAGTACCAGGAGACCCCCACTCCCGCACGAATCCTTTCGTGGGGCTCTTATTACTTTCATTAAACATAATAACAACATTTAAAAATCTAAGCTAGCTGCATTTCAAAAGTCTTCCTTAATGCATCTTAAAGCAAATATAATTAAATTCGTTATAACTAAATTGAGAATAAAAAATATTGTTGCTCTGTATATTAAAAGCCCGGTTTTAAACCAGGCTATGGTAGTGTTTCTTAAATGCAAATAATAATTAGATTGAAACTCTGATTTTAAGCCACACGAAGGGATTCGTGCGGTAGCTGTGATATCAGACGATATTTCGAATTAGGTTGCGAAGTAAAAGCACTTGGACGTGGACATATTCAGCATATTAAAAAGGAAGTTTTAAGAAAATAAATTCAAATTTTAGATACAATTTAAAGCCCGAAGTTGATTCGGGCTTTTTTTGTTGTTTGGTTACCTCTGCACAACGCGAAGGGATTCGCAGAGCAGCGGTGGCTCTGTATATTAAAAGCCCGGTTTTAAACCAGGCTATGGTGGTATTTCTTAAATGCAAATAACAATTAGATTGAAACTCTGATTTTTAAACCACACGAAGGGATTCGTGCTGTAGCTGTGAAACTATTATCAGGAAAAAAACAATTAATAACCTATTTAAATATTTTTTCATTCCAAACACCTTTTGAATTCAAATGATATACTCTTATTTCCTTTGTATTTGATTTCTTCACAATTGAATCTTTTATTTGAATATATTTGCTTATTCTATCTCCATAATTTCCAAGATTAATCCATTTATCAATAATTAGAATATCTATAGTACCTCTGTTGTTTTCTTTACATCTAATATCTGTAATAATACCACTAAATTCTTTTTCTATATAATCATTTGTATCTTTTTTCACTTTTAAAACAATAAAAGTAATAAATATAATAAAAAAAGTAATTAAAATTATTATAATATATGTGAATTTTCTCATTGTCCCCAACCTTTCCTTGTTACTCCTTTACCATATGAACCCCCACCCGCACGAATCGTGTGGCTCTTATTACTTTCATTAAACAACAATAACAACATTTAAAAATCCAAGCTAGCTGCATTTCAATAGTCTTCCTTAATACATCTTAAAGCAAATATAATTAAATTCGTTAAAACTTAAGTGAGAATAAAAATATTGTGGCACTGAAAATAAAAAGCTCTGATTTTTAAATCACAGTAAGAGATAAGTGCAGTAGCTGTGAATTTTACGGTTTTGCAATTTTTTAAGAAATTTCACTTACCTTTAATATATTTGTCTTGCCCTGTTCGTTAAGGGGTGAACTTCCTACAAATATCACGCGGTCGCCTTCGACTAAAATATTTCTTTCTTTAAGTAATTTTATTGAGCCCATCATTGCTTCCTCCAACTGTTCGACTTTGTGTAAATAAAATACTCTTACACCCCAAAAAAGCGACATGTATGGCAATAGTTTTCTATTGTTGGTAAAGACAAAGATATCGGCTTCAGGTCTGTGGCCTGATATCCGAAATGCAGTGTACCCTGAATGCGTAAAAGTGATGATGGCATCTGCTTTAATTTCTTTTGCTAGTGCAGATGCATTACAACAAATGGAATCTGCAAGGAAAGTGGAAGTTCCCTCCTTTGGGAAATATTTTTTATTGAAATGACTGCCATATGATTCAGTATAACTAATTATTTTTTGCATATTTATTATCGTCTCAACAGGGTATTTGCCAATAGAAGTCTCGCCACTAAGCATAAGTGCATCGGCACCATCGAGTACAGCATTTGCCACATCGGTTGCTTCTGCTCGTGTTGGAGTGAAATTAGAAATCATGCTTTCCATCATTTGGGTGGCAACAATCACCGGTTTCGATAACATAATACATTTGTCAATAATTTGTTTTTGAATTAAAGGGACTTCGTCAAAAGGCATTTCCACTCCCAAATCGCCGCGTGCTATCATTATTCCGTCTGAATAATTAATAATCTGATTAATTTCCTGAAGGGCTTCGGGCTTTTCAATTTTAGCAATTACGCCTGCATGACCATTATTATTTTTTATTAATTGCTTTAATTCTAAAACATCAGCAGCTTTCCTGACAAAGGATAAAGCAATCCAATCAACATCCTGCTCTATTGCAAAAATAGCATTTGAAATATCTTCATCAGTAAGGCAGGGAAGTGAAACCCGTGTATTGGGTAAATTCACTCCTTTATGTGACGAGAGCGGTCCTCCGAAAATAACTTTTGCTTTTACTGTATCCTTTCTATTAGTTTCCGTGACTTCCAGTTTAATCTTTCCATCATCTATGAGTATGATTTCTCCTGCTTCGACATCCGTTGGAAATTCATGATAACTCATATATATCCGGTCTTTATTGCCGATACATTTTTCTGAAACAAAAGTTATTATATCACCCTGAACCAATTCAAGAAGATTATTCTCGATTTCACCAATTCTTAATTTTGGTCCTTGCAAATCAGCAAGAATAGCTATATTTAATGCATATTCAAGATTTAATTCCTTTATAAGAGTTACCAGTTTAAGGAATTCATCTTTTTTGGAATGAGAGAAGTTTATCCTGAAAACATCCACACCTTCATCAATCATTCTTTTCATGATATCTTTTGAAGAAGATGCAGGTCCAAGCGTTGCTATTATCTTTGTTCTAGAGTCAGATTGGTTCATACGAAAACATTATATTGAATTTGAATTTTATAACGCAAACTTATTATAAAAAATCCACCTGGCAATTTACTGTATGCACTATTTCGCAAGTTGTAATATCTTCATAATAAAAAAGCTCCCAAAAGAGAGCTAATTTTTATCACAATGTGAACTCGAAGGGATTCGAACCCCCAACCTCCTGATCCGTAGTCAGGTGCACTATCCAATTATGCTACGAGTCCAATTATTTTGAACTTGCAAATATAAAGCATTAATATTTAAAAGGAAAATTTATTGATTTAATATAATTTGAAGAGTAGCTTGATATTTTTCAGGAACGTTGCTTTTTGTATTTAATAGCTTTTTTTCTTCGTTTACGTTTTATTATTCTAAGCTTTAATGCTCTAATTATTTGATTTTTATTCCAGTATTTTCCCCACTTAACATTTGTCCAGGCTCTTTCATGTAAGTAATAAAACAATAGTTTAATAAAAACCTCAGCTAATCCTATCTGTGCCGCTTTCTCAGTGTCGCCTGTAATAAAATATGCTATTAATATTGTAGTTAGAGTTGCTATTATTCTCCAACTAATAGTTTTAATGATACTACGAACAGGGCTTTCCTTTTGAACTGAATAAGCCATGGGAACCTTCACTCCTTCAATTTCCTGATAGTTTTCTGCAATAGGTTTAATTGCCATAGTATTTAGATTATTAGTTATAAGCAAACTAATACTTATTTAATATCTTCAATTATTACTACAATATTAACACAAAAATACTAAAATGAAAAAGATTTCTTAAAGTATATTTTATTTTCCATGAAAACTTTAAAAAAAAGAATAGGCATAATTTTACTTTTATTTCAAAAATTAAAATATATTTGCACTTATTTGAATTAAGTCTAAATAGCTATAATAAATGACATTATACGATCTGGAAATAGGTGAAAAGGCTATTATCACAAAGGTTAAAGGGAGAGGTGCGTTTAGAAAAAGGATACTTGAGATGGGTTTCGTTTCGGGTAAAGAAATATTTGCAATTAAAAAAGCACCACTTAAAGACCCTGTTGAGTATAATATTATGGGTTATAATTTATCTTTACGTAATAGTGAAGCTAAACTAATTGAGATTGTTACAGAAAAGGAAATTGTTGATAATATTGATAAGACTTATAATGGAACATTCACAGATGATTTATTGAAAATCACTGCACAAAAAAAAGGAAAAATAATCAATGTTGCTTTTGTTGGAAATCCAAATTGTGGAAAAACTACCATCTTCAATTTTGCATCAGGTTCTAAAGAAAAAGTTGGGAATTATGGTGGAGTTACAGTTGATGCAAAACAAGCAAAATTCAAATTAAATGACTACACTTTTAATGTTGTTGATTTACCCGGAACTTATTCAATCACATCATACTCTCCTGAAGAACTTTATGTTAGAGAATATATCTTCGACCATATTCCTGATATAGTAGTTAATGTTATCGATGGCTCAAACCTCGAAAGAAATCTTTATTTAACCACTCAACTAATTGATATGGACATCAAAGTGGTTATAGCATTAAATATGTTTGATGAACTCCAAAAAAGCGGAGATGAATTTAATTATAAGCTTTTAGGTAAAATGGTCGGAATTCCCTTCGTTCCAACAGTTGGGTCAAAAGGAAAAGGAATAACAGAATTGCTGGAGAAAATTGTGGAAGTTTATGAAGATAAAGATGAAACTGTTCGTCATATTCACATTAACTATGGTAAAACTATCGAAAAAGGCATAACAGAAATACAAAATAAAATAAAACAACCATCAAACTTATTCTTAACCGACAAAGTTTCATCTCGTTTTCTTGCAATAAAACTAATAGAGAATGATGGACTGGCTAAACAAAGATTAATGGATTGTGAAAACTACGAAGAAATAATCGGAAGTAGTAAAAAAGAAATTATAAGAATTGAAGAAACGCTTCAGGATATTACTGAGACTCTTATTACTGATGCAAAATATGGATTTATTTCGGGGGCATTAAAAGAAACACTAAAACCAAGCAGCGAAAAACGAATAAGAAAAAGTGATGTCATCGACACATTGATAACTCACAAACTTTGGGGTATTCCAATTTTCATTTTCTTCATGTGGCTTAGTTTTTTTGCAACTTTCAAACTTGGGCAATATCCTGTTAAATGGATAGAATATTTGGTCGCATTAAGCTCAAATGCAATTTCTTCATCTATGCCTGCCGGAATTTTAAAAGACCTTTTAATTCAAGGAATTGTTGGAGGTGTCGGAGGAGTAATAGTGTTTCTTCCAAACATACTTTTATTGTATTTTTTTATAGCAATTATGGAAGACACAGGCTATATGGCTAGGGCAGTATTCATTATGGATAAAGCCATGCATAAAATTGGATTGCACGGAAAATCTTTTATTCCGCTTTTAATGGGATTTGGTTGTAATGTTCCCGCAATTTTATCAACCCGAATTATTGAAAGCCGAAGAGACCGCCTTATAACCATGTTAATTAATCCTTTTATGTCGTGCAGTGCAAGATTGCCTGTTTACATTTTATTTATCAGTGCTTTTTTTGTTTCATATCAAGGGACAATATTATTTTCAATTTATGGAATTGGGGTTTTATTAGCAATTTTATCAGCTCTATTATTCAAAAAATCATTCTTTAAAACTGTTGATGTTCCATTTGTAATGGAGCTTCCCCCCTACCGGATTCCAACAATTCGCTCGCTAATAAAACATATGTGGCACAGGGCTGAGCAATACCTGAAAAAAATTGGCGGTGTTATATTAATTGCTTCAATTATTATTTGGGCTTTAGGCTATTTCCCGCAAAATAAAAATCTTGAAAATGATTATAAACAAAAAGAAATAGCATTAAATACTGAATATTACCAGAAATTAGGCTCAATCCAAAGTAATTCAATAGATTATAATTATACTAAAAACAAATTAATAGAAGACCATATCTTAGAAATTAATAATTTACGATTAACTAAGGAAAGTATAAAACAAGAAAATTCTTATATTGGGAGATTAGGAAAATTCATTGAACCTGTAATGCGACCTTTAGGTATAGATTGGAAAATTAGTGTTGGAATTCTTACAGGAGTGGCTGCAAAAGAAATTTTTATTGGAACTATCGGAGTTTTATACCAGGTTGAACCCGGCGAGGATGATAATGGTTCATTGATTACAAAACTGCAAACGCAAACCTACAAATCCGGAAAAAGAAAAGGGCAAAAAGTTTTTTCACCTTTAGTCGCATTTGTAATTATGCTTTTCGTTTTGATATATTTTCCTTGTATTGGTGTGATATCAGCAATAAGCAAAGAATCGGGAAGCTGGAAATGGGCTGCATTTACAATATTTTATACAACAGCACTTGCATGGATTATTTCTTTTGCTGTTTTTCAAATTGGGAGTTTGTTTTAAGTGTTAATATATATTTTTAGTGGTTTATTGTCATTAAATTGTCATTAAGTTGTCATTCGATAGTCATTCAGTAGTCATTCAATTGTCATTCAATTGTAAAAATTACAAATAATGACGCGAAGCAAATGACGCAAAGCAAATGACGCGAAGCAAATGACATGCGAAGCATAAATGACGCCCGAAGGGAAAATAACAGCGAAGTAAATGGAGCTAAGCAAAAAGTAATTTCAAAATAATTATAAATTTGAATCTAGAAGACCAAAACATATTATTTTATATTCTTTTGTTTATATCAGTTATAATCACAAGACTACCTGCAGTTGGCAAATATTTCAAGGTGGTTTATACACTTATTCACGAAAGTGCCCACGCTCTAATAGCTCTTTTAACTAGTGCAAAAGTTTTAAGAGTTGAATTATTCAGCAATACATCAGGAAGTGCTCTTACACAATCGAATAATAAATTCAGTCAATTTTTAATTTCAGTGGCTGGTTATCCTTTAAGTTCACTATCGGCCTATATACTCTTTTATTTCATTCATTATCAACACTATAATATTATAATAATTTCCTTAGCTACTTTATCTCTAATAAGTTTAATCTTTTTTGTAAGGAATTCATATGGAATATTTTGGCTTATTTCATTCATTATAATTCTTTCTGCAATTGTATATTTTGGTGATGATTTCGTAAAATTTGGCATTGCAGTTTTCTTCTCAAGCATAGTTCTTAGTGAATCTGTAATTTCAACTTTTCAATTATTAATAATAAGTTACCGAAATCCACAATCAGCCGGTGATGCCTTCAATTTGAAAAAAATTACATATTTACCAACAATATTTTGGGCTATGGTGTTTTTAGCACAATCTATTTTCTTTTTATACAAAACCCTCTTTAGTTTTTTTCCATATCTCAACACCATTAACTTAAATTTAGGATAATGATACAGAAAATAATAGTAGCAATAATAGTTGGATTTGCTATAATAATAGCAGTTAAACGTATTTACGATTCTGTGTTTAAAAAAAAAGAAAATTGTGGTGGTTGTAGCTCTGGCGAGTGTAGTGGCTGCCCACTTGTTGATTTAAAAAAGGATATTGAAAATGCTAAAAACACACAAAAAACTAATTAATCTATAATAAACAACCCCCTAAGCCTATAATTCTCTCATTTTATAACACTTAACTAAAATATTTCATGATAGGGAATTGTATTTTATTGCTAATAATAAATTAAAAAAATATGTGTATTTATAATTCGATACCATATCTTTGAAATTATTTTTTTCTTTAATAAAACATCTATTAAAGTTAAACTATCTGTTAAAATTTAAGTATAAGAAAACTAATTTTAAAGAACATTTATTACAAATGATTTAAGTTATATGAATAAACTACTCTTAATCAAGGGAATTCAAGATTTTGCAAACATTAAACAGGCTCTTGAAGGTTATATAAGTGGTTTGGAAATTTTCATTATTAACAGAGATTCTGAAATAATAAATAATGTACGCAATTATAATGCTGACTTAATTATTATTGAGCATTTTGAACAAAATGAAGAATGCAAAATTTTATGCAATGAATTAAAATCCAATCATTTTACAAACTATATTCCAATAATAATACTTACAAAAGAAAATCTAGAATCACATTTAAAGATTGAATTATTTGAAAGTGGGGTAGATTTAATTATTGCCCAACCTGACGAAATTATTGAGTTTGCTGCACAAGTGAAAGCATTTATTAAAAGGAAATCTGAAGATGCACTAAAATCCAATAATGCAACTCTACAAACAATACTTTCGGCTGCCCCGGTTGGAATTGGTTTAGTCACTAACCGAATTATAGATTGGACAAACGATCAACTTCAGGAGATGCTCGGATATAAAGCAGAAGAACTTAATGGGCAAAGAGCCAGAATCCTTTATGAATCTGAAGAAGAATTTGAGAGAATAGCAAATGTTAAACATCCTAATGTGAAAAAATATGGTGTTGGGCATATCGAAACCAAATTTGTAAAGAAAGATGGAAGCTTGTTAAATATAATTCTAAGTTCATCTGCAATTAATCCTTCAGATTGGTCAAAGGGTCTGATATTTACAGCCCTGGATATTACAAAAGTGAAAAATACAGAAGCATTACTTATTGAAAGTGAAGAAAAATACAAAAACATATTAAGTAATTCATTAGACGGAATCTATATAACACAAAACAGAAAAATCAAATTCTGCAATCAACAATTAGCAGAAATGTTTGGATTTGAAAATCCTGATGAATTAATTGACAAACATATAGAAACACTAACAGCTCCTGAGAGCATTAAATTAGTTAGACATAATAATTTATTACGTGAAACCAAGCAAAATATATCAAGTCATTATGAGTTTCATGGATTAAAAAAAGATGGGAGCAAATTTGATATAGAATCAATGTGTAGCCAAATTATGTTTAATGGCGAAATAGCAACGCAAGGAAATGTAAGAGATATAACATCACGAAAACAAAATGAACTTGTTCAACATACAATTTACCAGATTTCAAATGCAATTTCAACCACAAATGATCTTGCCGAACTTTATAATTTCATTAGACTTGAACTTTCAAATATTATAGACACCAAGAACTTTTACATAGCATTATATAATGCAGAAAATGACACCATCAATCTTCCATTTATGATTGACGAAAAGGATAATTTTACATCATTTCCTGCTTTAAAAACAATAACTGCATATGTAATCAAAAATGACACATCCCTTTTAATAACAAAAGAAGGAATTATTGATTTTGAAGAAAAAGGTATTATAGAACCTGCCGGTACTACTCCTGAAATTTGGTTAGGCGTTCCTTTAAAGTCACATAGCAGTGTGATTGGAATGATTGGAGTCCAAAACTATGAAGATAAAGATGCCTATAATCAAAAAGATTTAAAAATACTTGAATTTGTTTCAACACAAATTGCAATGTCAATTGTAAAGAAAAAAGCAGAACAAGATTTAGTAATCCAAAAAGAAAAAGCTGAAGAATCCGACAAACTGAAATCTGCGTTTTTAGCAAATATGTCGCATGAAATCAGAACACCAATGAATGCAATTATCGGTTTTTCGTCCCTGTTGGTTGATACAAGCATAACCGATGAAGAAAGAGCTGAATTTGTTGAGCTAATAACAAGTAATGGAAATTCTTTACTTAACTTAATTGATGATATAATTGATATCGCAAAAATCGAAGCCGAAAAACTAACCATTGATAAATCAACTTGTTATATCAATAAAACCATTCAGGAACTTCTATATACTTTTGAAGACGAGAAAAATAAAAAAGGCAAATTCGATATTGAACTAAAGGCATATTTTGACAATTCTGACGCAGACTTTGCAATTATAACTGACCCTTACAGATTTAAACAAGTTTTAACTAATTTGATTGGCAATGCTATAAAATTTACTTACCAGGGTTACATTAAAATTGGTTATGAGATTATGGATAATAATTTCATAAAATTTTATGTTAAGGATACAGGGATTGGAATTTCTGATGATAAAATTGATATTATCTTTGATAGATTCCGACAAGTTGAAGATACTCATACCAGGGAATTTGGCGGAACCGGATTAGGTCTGACAATCAGCAATAATATTATTAAATTACTTGGTGGAAAGCTTTGGGTTGAATCAGACAAAAACTTTGGTTCTACATTCTTTTTCACCTTACCAAATGTTGAGACATATGGAAAAGCACAAGTTCGACCAGAAACACATACTGAAGATCTCAAGGCAGAAAAGAAAATTCAATGGGATGATAAAAACATATTAATTGTAGAAGATTTTGATTCAAATTATTTCTACCTTGATTCAATTCTAAGCAAAACGAATGCTAATCTTTTGTGGGCAAAAGATGGCTTTCAAGCAATTGATATTTGTAAAAGCAACGATAACATTGACATCATACTTATGGACATCCAACTACCTGAAATGTCAGGATATACTGCAACTCAAAAAATCAAAGAGTTCAGGTCAGATTTGCCAATTATTGCACAAACAGCTTATGCACTAGCAGGAGATGAAGCAAAATGCTTGCAAGCGGGTTGCGATAACTATATTGCTAAACCATACAAAGTTAAGGAGCTTTTAAGTATGTTGAATCGATATTTAACAAAAACATCTGTAAGCCAATAAATTGATTTTCAATTTCTGACATTAACAAATCAGGTGCTCTGTATTATAAATTAAAATACAATCTTAAGATTCTTTAATTCAATTTTCCTTTTTATATTCGCAAGCTATTATTTTCAATCGGATGAGGAAAAACTTTCTTAGGAAAACATTTATTTTAATTATTATAATATTTGCTTGTTCAAATAGCAATTTGCAGTCTCAAATCATCAAAAAAAGTTTAACGATTAACAGGCTTAATTCATCTATTGTTATTGATGGTATTCTGGATGATGAAGGATGGAAATCGGCTGGAATAGCTAAAGATTTCATCCAATATAAACCTTATAATGGTAATGCTCCTAAACAAAAAACTGAAATTCGAATCCTATATGATGATAACGCTATTTATTTTGGAGCAACAATGTTCGATTCAAGCCCTGATAGTATCGCAAAAGGCTTTGCTGAAAGAGATAGATTTTATGATATAAATTCTGATATTCTTACAATTGATATTTGCCCTTTCAACGATGGATTATATTCCTTTTCATTTAAAATATCTGCATCCGGTGTTCAAGGTGATGAAAAAATATCAAATGGTGATTTCGATTCAAATTGGGATGCTGTATGGAAAAGTGAGGTTAGAATAACAAAAGAAGGATGGGTTGCAGAAGTTAAAATACCCTATTCAGCATTACGTTTTCCGAAAAATGATGAGCAGGTTTGGGGAATTAATTTTTGGCGTCATATAAGAAGAAACCGCGAATGGTCAACATGGAATTTTATTGACAGTAAAATTGAAAATTCACTTGCACAAACAGGAGAAATTTCAGGTATGAAAAATATCACACCTCCACTCCGCTTATCTTTCTCGCCATATATCTCGGCTTATGCCGAAAAAAATCCTGACAATAATAAAATTGGATATTATTTCAATGGAGGAATGGATTTAAAATATGGAATAAATGAAAGCTTTACTGTTGATATGACTTTAATTCCAGACTTTGGTCAAGTTCAATCTGATGACATACAATTAAACCTATCGCCATTTGAAATACATTATTCTGAAAAAAGACAATTCTTTACTGAAGGAATTGAGTTATTTAATAAAGGTGGAATTTTCTATTCTCGCAGAATTGGCTCAACTCCATCAAATTATGATTCGGTTGAAAATAATCTTAAGGATGGAGAAAAAATAGTCGAAAACCCAACTGAAACAAGTTTAATCAATGCTACAAAATTTTCAGGACGAACAAAAGGCGGTCTTGGAATTGGCGTTCTAAATGCAATGACTTCAAACACTTATGCAACAATTGCAGACTCTAATGAAATTGAAAGAAAATTTCTAACCCAGTCATTTACTAACTATAATCTTATTGTTTTTGATAAAATTCTAAAAAACAATTCTTTTATTAGTTTTATTAATACAAATGTTTCCAGGGGTGATAACATTTATTCAGCAAACGTTACGGCAACAGATTTTAAATTGGAAAACAAGAAAAACACTTATGCTATAGCAGGAAGGGGGATTATTAGCCAAAAATACAATTCTCAATTAACACCTGACTTTGGACATAAATACTATGCTTCATTTAGCAAAATCAGTGGAAATTTCAAATTTGATTTATCTCAATTGGCTGAAAGCGAAAAATATGACCCTAATGATATGGGATTTCTTAGCAGAAATAATAATTTCGTTAATGACCTTGAATTGGAATATAATATTTACAAACCATTTGGGAAGTTTTTGGACTTAAGCTGCGATATTTCATTTGAACATAAATCTTTATATGTGCCAAGAAAATATTCTGAATTTGGAATTTATGCCGGTTCAAGAACAACTACAAAAAAGCATTTAACATTTGGATTTAACGGTGACATAATTCCTTTTGAAGTGCATGATTACTATGAGTCAAGAAAGCCGGGACAAGTTTTCAAAAAACCATCTTCCAACAATTTGTCTATATGGCTCTCATCCGATTATAGAAAAAAATTCGCATTAGATGAAAGGATTAGTTACAGAAATTACAATAGCGACAAAACTTATTATTGGTATTCGATTTCTCCAAGATTTAGAATAAACGATAAAATGATACTTATCCATAATTTTAATAAAGAAAAAACAACAAATGATATTGGATATGTTACAACAGTTACAGATTCACTTGGAGGACAAACAATTCAGTTTGGAAAACGAAATCAGAATACAACAATAAACACATTAACAACTTCATATATTTTCAACAATAAATCTTCTTTGAGTTTCAGACTAAGGCATTATTGGTCGGTTGTGAAGTATTTGGAATATTACAAACTTAATGAAGATGGAACTGTTGGGACTACAGCCTATTCCGAACTTCATGACATAAACTTTAACATTTTTAATATCGACCTGGTTTATACCTGGCAATTTTCCCCGGGAAGTGAAATTTCAATTGTCTGGAAAAATATGATTTATTCAGAAAATGATATTTTAAAAGAAGACTTTATTGAAAACTTTGACCATACAATCAACTCTCCCCAAACAAACAGTTTCTCTGTAAAGGTTTTATTATATTTGGATTATCAAAGCATAAAAAGGAAAAAGAGCTAAAATCAGTTTGTGAATCTCCAATTTGCAGTTCAATACAAAAATGACATCTTTTTATTAATTTCTATTCAAAATCATTAAAATTTCACAAAACTTATTTCAACAAATTAACCCACATTGCAGTCAATAATTTATAACTACTTGATATCAAGAAGAATCATTTTTTGAAATTTCCACAGGTACCACTACGGATTTTTTTCTATGGAATGGTACATGCTTATAATTCAAAAGGTCGTAAACCTGTT
>JAIPBB010000002.1 GCA_021739805.1 Saprospiraceae bacterium
CGAACAAGACGAACATTAACTCGACTACAAGACTACTAGAAAACTGGACAACATGACTCTTCGTTGTTCTTTCTTCTTCCGATTTACGATTAACGACTCACGACTCACGAGAATTTATTTAGCAACGAACAAAACGAACATTAACTCGACTACAAGACTACTAGAAAACTGGACAACATGACTCTTCGTTGTTCTTTCTTCTTCCGATTTACGATTAACGACTCACGACTCACGAGAATTTATTTAGCAACGAACAAAACGAATAAGACGAACAGATGAAATAAAATGGATTATTTACGTACCGACAAACGCGAACTTTTTTGTGTTTGTTGGTTTATTTCAGTTTATCCCATTTCTGGATTTTAAGAGTCACCGATCACGGGATAGAGTAATTGTGTATGATAAATCAGGGCAGGGATGCCCTGAAAACGTTTCCAGACCATCCCTGGTCTGGTTTTCGATTCACTGTTCACTGTTCACTATTCACTCATAACGATTAACGATTAACGATTAACGATTAACGACTAACGACATCACCAATCACGTGTTTCGAATCACGACTCACGAAGTTCGAGTCTCGTATTTCGACTCACGAATAAAACGTTCTTTCTCTTTTCTATCAATTCAATTTACATAGCCCATTTTTTTGATTTTCTCCGTAATATTCCCGCATTTATTACCCTATCTTCCTTTTTTATAACTATATACGCCTAAATTATGACCTTAAGGAGAGGATGCTATGGGAATGCTGTGGATTATTAAAGGCAAAAAAATATAATGTCATTTACATCCCTCAATTAGAACTATTGTTATAGTGAAATAAAATTAACTCTGAGAATGTAGATCAAACTTTCCAGTTTGATATTTAAGAACTTAATCAGGGATGATTAGACTACGTAGATCAAACTTTCCAGTTTGATATTTAAGAACTTAATCAGGGATGATTAAGCACGTAGCTCAAACTTTCCAGTTTGATATTTAAGAACTTAATCACGAAGTTGAGTAATTTTGAATGGAATGTAAAATCAGGGCAGAGATGCCCTGAAAACGTTTCCAGACCATCCTTGGTCTGGATTTATCGAGTTTTGGGCTTCGAATCACCATTCACCAATCACGGTTTTCGTCTCCCGTCTCCCGTCTCCCGATTTTCCCGTTCACTGTTCTATTCAAAACTCTCTCAGTGATTCCTGGATACCTTTATGAATTTCGTACCAGAATTCCAGACCTGCTTCCTGTTTATCATTTTGGAATTTCTCCAACCATTGTAGAAGCAGAGGATTATTATCGTGATCAATTTCCACTTTGCGTTGTAGAAAAGTGATAATAAAATCAAGATTGCGTTCAGATTCCCAATAAACACCGGCATTCCGGCTGTTAATGCGGGAAGCGGTCATTTTTATGTTATCCAGAAACTCGGCTTTAAGCTGGAATACTTTATCCATGATCTCGGGTAGCATTTCTTCTGCCCAACCACGATGGAAACGGCAAACTCCCAGATTGTCCATGATCAGTTCAGTTATCAGGCGTTCTGCAGATATCTTTCCCAGTTCGCGAGGCGGCATAAATTCCGTACCATAATACATATAGTATTTGCCCATAATGGCCATGG
This sequence comes from Saprospiraceae bacterium, assembly GCA_021739805.1. The sequence goes on from JAIPBB010000002.1 coordinate 1,610, forward strand.
GAGCGAGAACTCCGGGAGTCCAGTATTGGTTTGGCACCATCCAGCCTTTACGGGCAAAAGCGATGTAGATAAATTTATCAAGAACAACTTTTCCTTTGCTGCGGGAGAGTTTACGGGCAAATTTCCGTGCGCCTTCTTTAAAATCTAAAATTCCTTTACCAGCGATTATGGCATCCAGTAATTCAATACCAATCTCGGCATTATGCATAGAATCAGGAATAAGATCAAAGCCCTCCAGAGAGAATTCTGGTTTTTTAGAAATACCCAGCTCAGATAGGGTTAATAAATCTTCGGCAGCTAATTCCATCAACCAGGCAAGCACGCCGCCGATGGAAATGGCATCAAATCCCAGAGCATCGGCATGATGCACAAGTTTTTCAGCAGCCCGTTGCTCGAAAATACCGCAGAGTGGGCCTAAAGTCTGATAGGGTTCGTAATCTTTCTTGAATATGCCATTCATTTTTTTGCAGACGGCTGAGCAGGGCTCACCACAGGTTTTTTGCTGTTTTGGTATAATGGTTTCTTCATTGAACTGTTTCAAGTAATGCTCGATAATGAAATTCTGATGCAAATTAAGGCGTGTATTTTCAGGATAAAAGATGCTTTGATAATTAAAAGCAATGATCCTGCCGGCAATATTGGCATAATTCACCCCAAAAGTTCCGCCCGTTTGAAATTTGGGATCAAAGCGGTATTTAGTAGTTACTTCATAATCTTTCACCATCAGTTTCTGGTTATATTTATCCTTGAACCACTGGTCTGCCACGGCGTGATCTCGGATGTCATCGTCAATGTGCGTTCCACCGTAAATTATGGCAGCGATGCCATGTTCCTGGAAAAGTTTTGAGCCAAAACCGCCTCTGCCTGCCCAGGTATCAACAGGTGTAAGTCCATTATTGCGAATTGGAGCAGAACATAAAGCACCAATATCAGTGGCAGCGGCTGCCGGCCCGGTAGTTAAGATGCGTGGATTAGATTTATAGCTTGAACCATATAATTGAAAAACGTTATCCATCATGGCATAGACTCCCGCTTCTTCAGACTGCCAGATATATGCCGCTGCAATTGGGTAAATTTCCACCTGGATATCTTCACCATGTTCACGATTTAGATATAGAACTGAAGGAGTGGGTGCTCTGCCAATTAGGGAAAGCAGGTTGATACCCAGGTTTTCAAATTCCAGTCCCGCTCCGCCCATAGACGAAATATAAAATCCGCCCCAGCAGGGTGAAAAACCTGTAATGATCAATCTGTTGGAACCTGGAAGAATGGAACCGGCAAATATTCCGGTACCGATATTCAAGCTGTTATATTTACCGGAAAGATGTAAACCCAGATCAACCGGACCAAAAAAATCACCCAGTTTGTAGCGTTTTATGCGGTAAAAGCCCGTGTCAGCATTAATTATCAGCGTTTTTAAATTCGTATCCATTAGCATCTCCAATTCAAATAATTTATAAGCACATAATAAATCCCAAGGAAGTGAAGTCAAGAAGAGTAATTTTGAATTTTAAATTTTGAATGGAATTAAAAATCAGGGCAGGGATGCCCTGCAAACGTTTCCAGACCATCCCTGGTCTGGATTATATTTCCAATCACCAATCACTGTACAACTCACCACTCACGATTCACGACTCACGAGTTTCGATTCCCAATTCTCACTTTCGTTCCCCTGCCCCTTCGCTCCCTCCAACCTTCAAACCCTCCAACCTTCAAACCCTCCAACCTTCAAACCCTCACTCCCTCGTCCCTTCGCTCCCTCCAACCTTCAAACCCTCCAACCTTCAAACCCTCACTCCCTCGTCCCTTCGCTCCCTCCAACCTTCAAACCCTCCAACCTTCAAACCCTCACTCCCTCGTCCCTTCGCTCCCTCCAACCTTCAAACCCTCACTCCCTCGTCCCTTCCCTCCCTCCAACCTTCAAACCCTCCAACCTTCAAACCCTCACTCCCTCGTCCCTTCACTCCCTCGTCCCTTCGCTCCCTCCAACCTTCAAACCCTCCAACCTTCAAACCCTCACTCCCTCGTCCCTTCGCCCCCTCGTGCCTTCGTGATTTCGAGTTTCAAGTCTCGGATCTCGAATCTCGATTCACGACTCTTGACAGGATAAACCAAATAGATTAACAGGCATCATTAATAATATTAATCAGGCAGGCCTATAATGGTGGAAGAATTCCGGAAAAAAAGAAAGCGGTTAAGTGAATTAATGCGGGAAAACAGTGGTTTAACGACGCAGCGGTTTTTGAGTCTGGACGGTCAGGCATACCGGGAAGGTGAACTTGATGAGAAAACCAAGGAAATGCTGGGTCTGGTGGCATCATTAGTGCTGCGGTGTGATGACTGCATTTGTTATCATCTGGATCAGTCTTATAATAAAGGCGTTACGGATAAAGAACTGGATGAGATTTTTGCGATCGGTCTGGTGGTTGGCGGTTCGATCACGATTCCGCATATCAGGCGTGGCTGGGAGTTTTGGAAGGCAATAAGCAGTGAGACGTGAGAAGAAAGATTAGAGAGGACAAGAATTATGGATATTAGAAGATGTTTGGTTTTTGTTGGAATATTGTTGGTCATGGGATTATTGCTGGGGGATTTTTCTGAGGAGAGGATTAGGGCGATTTGCTCTGATCAGAATATTACGGCAGATCAGGTTTATGAGCAGTTGCGGGATTTTGCCGATTATAAAGCCGATACCCCAAAAGGTGTGGTTATATCGGACAGTACTTCAATGGGAAGACCTTATTATTATTATCTGCCCAGGAGTTATGATGGAAATACTGCCATACCTTTGATCATCTGGCTGCATGGTGGTGTGGGCAGACCGGATTATATTGATGGTGCGGAATATATTCAGGAACTGGGACTGGTGGAAGTTGCGGAAACAAAAAATTTTGCCCTGCTTTTTCCCTTGAGCCGTGATGATTGTCACTGGTGGCATAAAGCGGGAGAGGATAACGTTTTAGAGCAGTTGCGGATAATGAAGGAACGCTTTAATATTGATGATGACCGGGTATATATGACGGGATTTTCTGATGGGGGATCGGGCTCATTTCATTTCGGGTTCAGATTGCCGGATTCTTTTGCAGCCTTATACCCTTTGAATGGGATGATTTCTGTGGGTACGCACATGAGCGGGAATCCCAGCTATGTAGCAAATTTGAGAAATCGTCATTTGAGGGTGATCAATACGGATGAAGATGGGCTATATCCGGCAGCGCAGACGCGTTTGACCATGAATATGGCTTTAGATGCTGGGGCAGATTTAAGTTATCTGGAATATTGGGGCATCGGGCATAGCTGGGACTATTTTGGAGAAGATTTTCCTTTAATGATAAAAGATATGCAGAAACGCTCGCGGGACAGCTTTAAAAGTGAAATTTACTGGGAATGCTATTCTGACGAATATAATCGTTGTGACTGGCTGGAGATTGTGGAAATAGATACTTTGGCGGAAAAAGCGGATTGGCAGCAGGAATATAATGTGGAATTGCCTGAGATCAGGATATCCTTCGGGTTTTATCATGATGAAGAATTCAAGGGTGAAGGTGTGAAAGTGAAATCCGTGATTGAAAATTCGCTGGCAGCAGAAATGGGACTGCATCAGGACGATATTATTATTGAAATGGATAGAGTTTCTTTAGCAAATATTGATGATCTAAGCACTTTGAAGAGTGGAAAATCTCGCGGTGATGAAGTAAGTTTGAAAGTATTCAGAGAAGGAGAAACAAAGCTCCTGGAAGGCGCATTTCCTGATACGATGTATTACAATTGCTTTTTTTATAACCGGATTTCCGGAGCCGTAAAAGGAAAATATTACGGTAATATTTTCGAACTGGAAACATCCCGGGTTGGTAAACTGGCAATATATATACACCCCGAAATGGTGAATATAAATATCCCGGTTACTGTCATCGTTAATGGAGAAAAAAAATTTGAGGATAAAGTGGAATATAGCAAAAAATTCATGGAAGAAAGAGCCCTCAGAACCCGCGACAGAAAAGCGTTGTGGGTTAGTAAGATCAAAGTGAATAGTGAACAGTGAACAGTGAACGGACAAGAAAAAGTGAATAGTGAACATTGAATAGACATGGAAAGGAGAATTTTAAATTTTGAATTTTGAATTTTTAATGAAAAAAGAAAATCAGACCAAGGATGGTCTGGAAACGTTCACAGGGCATCCTTGCCCTGATTATCTTTTCGATTCACGAGTCTCGAGTCTCGAGTCTCGGATTTCGGATCTCGATTTTCGACTCACGACTCACGACTCACGACTCACGATTCAAGGAGTTTTTATGAACCATATAAACGAATTACGAGCCTATTGCTTGAGTAAACCCGGTGCCTGGGAAGATCTTCCTTTTGATGACGTCACTTTGACGATGAAGGTGGGGAAGAAGATATTTGCGATCATAGCCACAGACAGCGAGCCCCTGCAGATAAGTCTGAAATGCAAACCAATGTGGGCAATCAGTCTGCGGCAGGATTTCGAGGATATCAATCCGGGTTATCATCTAAATAAAAAACACTGGAATACCGTTACCTTAACGGGATCAGTAGATGATGAGATAATTAAAAATATGATAGATCATTCCTGGGAACTGGTGTTTGAGAGTCTCACGGGGGCGGAGAAGGGGAGGGTGAAGAGGTGATTCGAGATTCGAGATCCGAGATCCGAGAATCGGAAACTGAGAACCGAAAACCGTGAGCCGAGAACCGAGTTTCGAGTCTCGGATCTCGACTCTTGATTTGAATTAATCGAGTCTCGTGTCTCGAATCTCGAGTCTCGGATTTCGATTCTCGAAAAAAAAGGAGGTAAAAATGATTCATAAAGAATTGGATGTGTGGAAAAGAAGTATGATTTTAGTGAAAGAGATTTACCAGATTACTAAGACTTTCCCCAAAGATGAAATTTATGGATTGTCTTCTCAAATAAGGAGATGTGCAATCTCGATACCATCAAATATTGCCTGCCCCGTGTAATATAATGTATTTTGTATATGTGCTGAGAAGTATGAAAGACGGTAATATGTATATTGGTTTTACAGAAGATTTAGAGGAGAGAATTAATCGGCATAATAAAGGGCTGGTCAATTCTACAAAGAATAGAGTACCTTTCGAATTGATCTACTACGAAGTTAGTAGGAATATGTTTGATGCTATCCATAGGGAAAAGTATTTGAAAACTTCTTATGGTCATCGTTACTTGAAGAATAGATTAAAAAATGATACTCAGCAATAAAACATATTACACAGGGCAAGAGGGTTGTGCAAGAAATTCTAACAAAGACAATATCAGGTTTCTTAATATATCTGCCGGTTCGTTAGCTGAACTTGATACACAATTAATTATAAGTAAAGAACTTGAATATATAACTCAAGAAAAACTTTTAACCCTTGAACCTGAATTAGAACGTATCGGGCAATTGTTGCATGGTCTGATCAGGCATATAAGAGAAAAAGATGAAAAATGAAGACTCGAGACACGAGACATGAGACACGAGACTCGGATTTCGTATCTCGGATCTCGATTCACGGATTTGATTTGACTTAATCGAGTCTCGAATCTCGGATCTCGATTCACGGATTTGATTTGACTTAATCGGATCTCGAATCTCGAATCTCGGATCTCGATTCACGGATTTGATTTGACTTAATCGAGTCTCGGATCTCGGATCTCGATTCACGGATTTGATTTGACTTAATCGGATCTCGAATCTCGAATCTCGGATCTCGATTCACGGATTTGATTTGACTTAATCGAGTCTCGGATCTCGGATCTCGAATCTCGAAAAATAAAAGGAGCAAACTATGGAAAAGATGTTACAAGAAATTAGTGACAATGTAAAAAATGGACTTAAAATTTCCCTGGTTTTTGGAGAACCTATTGAGACGCAGGGTAAGACGATCATTCCCGTTAGTAAAGTTGCCGGAGGATTTGGCGGCGGCAGCGGAGAATCACCAAAAATACCTTGTAAAGATGATGACGAGGACTGCCAGAAGGAAAACCGGGCACATGGTCAAGGCGGTGGCGGAGGACTGCATAATGAAGCGATCGGCGTTTTTGAGATAACACCGAATTATACCAGATTCATTCCAGCAGTGCAGTTTAAGCACATTATAATAATGATGGGCATGATCTTGGGCTTCATCTGGAAGCTTTCAAGGAGGAAGAAGAAGAAATAATTTTGAATTTTGATTGGGGAAGTTTAAATGGAATGTAAAATCAGGGCAGGATTGCCCTGCGAACGTTTCCAGACCATCCCTGGTCTGGATTTTTCCAATCACCAATCACCAGTCACGAATCACGTGTTTCGAGTCACGATTCTGAGCGAAATCGCTCAGAATGAGCGATAATGAGCGTAATTTTGACTAAAATGAGAAAAAATATTATTGACTTGATTTAATTAATAATTCATTTATTAGCTGGAAGATAGCTGAGATGAAATACTGTTGCAGTAATGGGAAACTGCATCAGTAAATGCTTTAGAATGGCAAAGATATTGACAGTAAGGTTTGCACATTAGTAATTGCCATCAAGATATGTTCAGAAATCACTCACCGAAGTAAGTGAGGCGGCGGAGCTGTATCTTGAGTAATTTTAAATTTTAAATTTTGAATGGGAAGAAGAAGAGAAATTTTGAATTTTGAATGAAGAGAAGAAAGACAAATCAGATCATTCTGGTCTGATTTAATAATTCGCGAAACTACATAACATGAAGAAGAATATTATACTTGAAAGACATTTGATTTTGCTCTTGAAATCATTAAGGTTTATAAATATCTTAATGTCGAAAAACGGGAATACGTGATGTCTAAACAATTGCTGCGCTCTGGAACGTCGATTGGAGCAAATTGTAATGAAGCTGTTGCAGCTGTTACTACCAAAGATTTTTGCAATAAAATGGGAATTGCTTCCAAAGAAGCCCAGGAAACTTTATTCTGGTTAAAATTGTTAGATAAATCAAATTACTGTCAAAATTCTGCATTTACAGAACAATGTGAGGAAATTATCCGCATTATTACCTCCATAGTAAAAACAACACGCGAAAAACTACAAAAGTAGTTTTTCGGAATTTTGAATTTTAAATGAGAAGAAAGAGAAGAGAAGAGAAAGTAATTTTAAATGGTGAATGTTGAATTTTGAATGAAGGTTGTTTCGCTTTGCTCAGGAATTATTATTTTAAGAGAAGAAAGAAGAAACATTAACAATAAAAAGGATATACGAATTTATGATAGACAAACGTAAGCCAGAAATTGACAGTCAAGTTGATCATTCAAAATTCAACATTCAAAATTCAAAATTATTAATAACAGGATGCTGTGGATTTATTGGATCAAATTTTATTAAATTTGTCCTATCAAATACAGAGTATCATGTTATTAATATCGATTCTCTTACTTATGCGGGTAATCTGGAAAACCTGACGGATATTGCTGATGATCCCCGTTATACCTTTATCAAGGCTGATATAACTGATAAAGAGGTACTGAGGCAGATTGGTGATAAGTATACTGAAATTGACTATATCATCAATTTTGCGGCGGAATCACATGTTGACAGAAGTATCATCGAGCCGAACCAGTTCGTGCTTACGAATGTGGTCGGAACGCAGAATATGCTGAACCTGGCGCTGGAACTGGGCGTGAAAAAATACGTGCAGATTTCGACTGATGAGGTTTACGGGGCATTAGGAGCCACCGGAAAATTCGTGGAAACCATGCCGCTGGAACCGAGTTCACCATATTCGGCATCGAAAGCGAGTGCAGACCTGCTGGTGATGGCTTATCACAAAACTTTTCAGTTGCCGGTAAATATTACCCGCTGCTCCAATAATTACGGACCTTACCAGTTTCCGGAAAAACTGATCCCCCTAATGATCAATAACGCCCGGCAGGATATTCCTTTACCCGTTTACGGAACAGGTATGAACGTACGCGACTGGATCTACGTGGATGATCATTGCCGGGGAATTTTAATGACCCTGGAGCATGGCAAAAACGGTGAAGTATATAATTTCGGCGGCAATGCCGAGAAACCGAATATAGAAATAGTAAAACTGATCTTAAATAAGCTGGGCAAAAACGAAAACCTGATCACCTACGTGGAAGACCGCAAAGGTCACGACTGGCGCTATGCAATAGATTTCACGAAAGCAAAATCCGAACTGAACTGGGAGCCACAGATCAGCTTTGAAGAAGGAATGGAAAAAACGATTAACTGGTATCTGGAGAATCTGACGTGGATGGAGAGTGTTATTTCCGGGGAATACCTGAGATTCTACGAAGAGTATTATGGAAAAAAAAGTGAATAGTGAATGGAAATTTAATCAGGGCAGGGATGCCCTGCAACGTTTCCAGACCATCCCTGGTCTTGATTTTTCCAATCACCAGTCACGACTCACGGTTTCCCGTCTCGGATTTCGAGTTTCAAGTCTCGGATCTCGGATTTCGAATCACTATTCACTGTTTACTAATTAAAGAAAATGACTGAATTAGACGTATTATATGATGTTGTAAACCGCTTAGATAAGGCAGGCTTAGCATATATGCTCACAGGCTCGATGGCTATGAATTATTATGCTGTTCCCCGGATGACAAGAGATATTGATTTAATAGTTGAATTGGAAAAGGTTGATGCAGCCAGAGTATATTCTATTTTTAGTGATGATTATTATATTTCGGAAGTAGCAATAAAAGAAGCTGTTAATCATCAAAGTTCATTCAATATTATTCATAACCGGGCGATAATAAAAATAGATATGATTGTAAGAAAGCACTCAGAATTTAGGGTTGTGGAATTTGAGAGAAGGAAGAGAGTGAAAATAGATGGTTTTGAAGTGTGCATTGTTTCTATAGAGGACCTAATAATTTCTAAATTGAAGTGGGCAGAAGATAGTAGATCAAAAACTCAGATGTCTGATGTCAATAACTTGCTGTCCGGGGATTATGATAAAGAATATCTGGATTACTGGCTAGCGGAATTAGAGATTGGTGAATGGTGACGATTGGGCTTTGCCCAGTGATGGGTGATGATTGAGCTTCGCTCGGTGATGGGTGATCTGGAATCGGTGAACGGTGACGATTGGGCTTTGTCCAGTGATCGGTAATCGGTGATGGGAGAGAAGAAACAGAATAATCAGGGCAGGGATGCCCTGAGAACGTTTCCAGACCATCCCTGGTCTGGATTTCTCGAGTTAAGTCTCACTTTCGCAATTTCGCACTTTCATTCTCTTCCCAATCACCAATCACCAATCACGAATCACGGTTTCGCGTCTCGGATTTCGAATCTCGATTCACTGGAGTTAAAAAATGAAAGATACAAGTAAAGAGATGGAGAAGATTTACCGGGAAATGCTGATGTCCAAAAGTGGGGAAGAACGTTTTCTGATGGGGATATCGATGTTTCAAACAGCTAAAAAGTTCGTGGAAGCCTCACTTCCGGAAAATTTGACCGCAGAAGAGAAATACTGGGCGATGATAAAGAGGATTTATCCGGAAGTGGTTATTGGTGACTTGTGATTGGTGATTGGAAAGAAGGAGCTTTGCTCCTAAGATAAACAGGGAGGTAATATGATTCATAAAGACTTAGATGCTTGGAAAGTGAGTATGCAGTTAGTAAAAGAGATTTATCAGATTACTAAAGAATTTCCCAAAGATGAGATGTATGGCATAATTTCTCAGATCAGGCGAAGTGCGGTATCGATTCCTTCCAATATTGCTGAAGGCGCAGCAAGAAATTCCAATAAAGAATACGTTAGATTTCTAAATATTTCAGCCGGTTCTTTAGCCGAATTGGATACTCAGATCATAATTAGTAATGAACTTGGATATATTGAAAAGGAATTGTTAGATCATTTTGAAAGTGAGATCAACAGGATTAGTAGATTAATCCAGGGTCTTGTAAAGTACCTTAATAAAAAAGGTGAAGCTGATTAATTCACCAATTACGGAATTGAAATGAATATCCAATCACCAATCACCAATCACCAATCACCAATCACCAATCACCAATCACCAGAGAAGAATTCCAATCACGGAATTGAAATGAATATCCAATCACCAATCACCAATCACCAATCACCAGAGAAGAATTCCAATCACGGAGTTGAAATGAATATCCAATCACCAATCACCAATCACCAATCACCCCAAACCAAAGGTATAATACTCGCCGGCGGCTCCGGTACTCGTCTGCATCCGCTTACTTTTACAATATCCAAGCAGCTTCTGCCGGTTTATGACAAGCCGATGATCTATTACCCGTTAAGCGTTTTAATGCTGGCGGGAATACGTGAAATTCTGATCATATCCACCCCGCATGACCTGCCACACTTTGAAAAGTTATTCGGTAGCGGCGAGCAGCTGGGGATTTCTTTCAGTTATGCCGAACAGCCGAATCCGGAAGGACTGGCGCAGGCGTTTATCATTGGTGAAGATTTTATCGGCGAGGACAGCGTATGTATGATATTGGGCGATAACCTGTTTTACGGACAGGATCTATCGCGGATGGTACAGGAAGCGGCGAAAGTGGAGAAAGGCGGGATAATTTTCGGTTATCCGGTACATGACCCGCAGCGGTATGGAGTTGCAGAAATTGATGAAAACAATCGCGTGCTCAGTATCGAAGAAAAACCTGAAATACCTAAATCTAACCTGGCATTAGTAGGTTTATACTTTTTTGATAAACGGGCTGCGGAATTTGCTAAAAAGATCAAGCCATCAAAGCGAGGTGAACTGGAAATTATATCTCTAATGCAGGCATACCTGGATCTGGGAGAACTGCAGCTCGTGAAAATGCGGCGAGGCATGGCCTGGCTGGATACAGGGACGCACGAATCTCTGCTGGAAGCAGCTCAATTCGTGGAGATAATCGAAAAACGCCAGGGACTGCAGATAGCATGTATAGAAGAAATAGCCTGGCGCCAGGGATTTATCACCACAGAGCAGATGAGAAAGATAGCAGAAACCTATGGGAAGAGTGCGTATGGGGAGTACTTGAGGGGGATAGTTAAATAATTGAAAATTGAAAATGTAAAATTGAAAATTATAATAAAGTCAGGATAATGGAAAATATATGGTTAAATGGTTGATGAAGAGATGAATATAATATGTTAAAACAATAAATGTATGTTATATAGAATTTAACAGAATGTTAAATCAACCAAATGAAAATCCAGGATTTTCAATAATTTTCAATTTTCAATTTTCAATTAGAATTATGAATAAGCACCTGGAATATATAGAAAGCAATCCAATACTTAAGAAGACTTTTGAGTTTGGATTAAGCATTATCAATCTTTGCAAAGCAATTAGAATTAAATACAAAGAATACAGCCTTGCTGACCAATTACTAAGATCAGGGACAAGTATTGGGGCAAATGCTAATGAAGCGGTAATGGGGTCTTCACGGAAAGATTTTATTAACAAAATGAATATTTCACTGAAAGAAGCTTATGAGACAAGATACTGGATTCTGTTAATGACATCTGCTGGTTATATCGCTAATGAAGAGAAATATTTGGATAATCTTGATGAGCTTATTAGAATGCTGGTGAAAATAGTGAAAACAAGTAAAGAAAAAGTGGAAAAGTAATTGAAAATTAAAAATGTAAAATTGAAAATGGGGCTTAATAGGAACGCAAGTCTGAAGTGAAAATGAGGGAAGAATGACATACTCACTTAATTTATTGGAGAGAAATTTGATAAATTTTTGTAATTTTCAATTTTCAATTTTCCATTATTATCTTCTAATTTTCAATTTTCAATTTTCAATTTTCAATTTTCAATTTAATCCCCCGCAAAGCTACCATGAAAGTCATTAAAACCCCCTTTGCTGGATTGCTCATCCTCGAACTCGATGTATTTCCTGATGATCGCGGTTATTTCTGCGAGACATTTCATGCCGAGAAATTCCGGGAGCTGGGCTTGCCTTATGAATTTGTGCAGGATAACCAGAGCTACTCGCTGAAGAACGTGATCAGGGGACTGCATTACCAGGTTGCTCCTTTTGAGCAGGGGAAACTGGTGCGGGTGATCAAGGGAAAGATAGTTGATGTTGCGGTTGATATAAGAAAAGATTCGGCTACTTATGTTCAGCATTTTAAGTGTGAACTGAGTGAAGATAATTTCCGTCTGTTATGGATACCCCCCGGTTTTGCCCATGGATTTGGAGTACTTAGCGAAAATGCCATCGTGCATTACAAGTGCACTACGAAATATTCCAAAGAGCATGAACGAGGGATCAGATGGGATGATACGGAGATTGGAATTGACTGGGGGATTGATAATCCTTTCGTATCGGAGAAAGATAAAGGATTATAATTGAAAATTGAAAATGTAAAATTGAAAAGTAGGAACTGGGAACTAGGAATTGGGGATTAGTAACTGGTGACTAGGAACTGGGAACTTGTGAACACTAATAACTCCAAGTCCCGAGTCCCAAATCCCGAGTCCCGAGTCCCAAATCCCGAGTCCCGAGTCCCAAATCCCGAGTTCTAAAAAAAAGGAGGAATTTTGTTTCATAAGGATTTAGATGTCTGGAAAAATAGTATAGAGTTAGTAAAAAGTATCTATATAATTACTAAGAATTTTCCAAAAGAAGAATTGTATGGATTAACCTCTCAAATACGAAGATGCGCGGTTTCAATTCCATCGAATATCAGTGAAGGTGCTGCAAGAAATTCAGTTAAAGATTACATTAGATTTTTGTATATAGCTGCTGGATCCTTGGCTGAATTGGATACTCAGTTGATTATTAGTAAAGAACTGAATTATATATCTAAAGATAAATTCGATGAATTTGAAGTAAGTTTAGATAGTATTGCAAAAATGTTACAAGGCGTTATTCGATATCAGAGAGATAAGTTAGGGATTGGGGAGTAGTGACTGGGAACTGGGAATTGGGAATTGGGAATTGGGGACTGGGGACTGGGGACTGGGGACTAGGTATTGGGTATTGAGGTTCACGAATTCAGAGTACCTAATCCCTAATCCCTAATCCCTAATCCCTAATCCCTAATCCCTAATCCCTAATCCCTAATCCCTAATCCCTAATCCCTAATCCCTAATCCCTAATCCCTAATCCCGAGTCCCAAATCCCGAGTCCCAAATCCCGAGTCCCAAATCCCGAGTCCCGAGTCCCGAGTCCCGAGTCCCTAGTCCCGAGTCCCAAATCCCGAGTCCCGAGTCCCGAGTCCCGAGTCCCAAATCCCGAGTCCCGAGTCCCTAGTCCCGAGTCCCTAGTCCCTAGTCCCTAGTACCAAATCCCGAGGAAAAAATGCTCTTCAACTCACTAAACTTCGCCCTCTTTCTCCCAATAGTTTTCATCCTCTACTGGTTTGTATTTCAAAAGAACATAAGGTTCCAGAATCTATTTCTGGTAATAGCCAGTTACGTATTTTACGGATGGTGGGACTGGAGATTTCTTTCTTTAATAATTTTCAGCTCAATGATTGATTACCAGGTCGGGCTTGGATTAGGGAAAACAGAAGCACCGGGTAGAAGAAAACTATTACTTTACACCAGTCTGCTGGTAAACCTGGGACTTCTAGGAATTTTCAAGTATTATAATTTCTTTGTAGATTCCTTCATAGATATGTTCGGCAGTTTTGGAATCACATTACAGGCAAGAAGCTTAAACGTTATCTTACCGGTGGGAATCAGTTTCTATACTTTTCAAACCTTGAGTTATTCCATAGATGTGTATCGCAAAAAGCTGCAGCCAACCAAAGATATTATAGCATTTTTTGCTTTTGTAAGTTTTTTTCCGCAACTGGTGGCAGGACCAATTGAACGGGCTACTAATCTTTTACCTCAGTTCTACAGGAAACGGGAATTTGAATATGATATAGCCGTGGATGGTTTAAGGCAGATATTGTGGGGATTATTCAAGAAGATCGTCATTGCTGATAATTGCGCCCGGATGGTTGACAGTATTTTTGGAAATTATACTAATCTCAGCGGTTCGACATTACTTCTCGGCGGGATATATTTTGCGTTTCAGATATACGGTGATTTTTCGGGGTATTCCGATATCGCAATTGGGACGGCGCGTTTATTTGGAATAAGTCTGATGCGAAACTTTGCTTATCCTTATTTTTCCAGAGACATAGCTGAATTCTGGCGTAGGTGGCATATTTCTCTCACTTCCTGGTTCCGGGATTATGTTTATATCCCATTGGGTGGCAGCAAAGGTAGTCTACCCATAGTTATCAGGAATACTTTTATCATCTTTTTAGTAAGTGGCTTCTGGCATGGAGCAAACTGGACATTTCTTGCCTGGGGAGCTTTAAATGCGATATATTTCATACCATTGCTTATACTGAAACAGAACAGGAAAAATATTGAGATAGCGGCAAAGGGGAGATTACTACCGGATATCAAAGAAATTTTCCAGATCATTGGCACATTCTTATTAGTAGTAATGGGCTGGATATTTTTCCGTGCGGAGAGTATTGGTCAGGCAATTGATTATATCAGCAGGATGTTTTCGAGCTCTCTGTTTACGATTCCGACCAAGATCAGATATATTCCCTTTGTTTTATTTTTAGTGATCATTGAATGGCTGCAGCGTGATAAACAACATGCATTGCAATTGGTAATGGTCAAAAAGAAATGGCTAAGATGGGCAGTATATTATAGTGTAATTTTAATAATAATGCTCTTTGCCGGACGGCAGCAGGAGTTTATTTATTTTCAATTTTAAAAAAATATGAGATTATTTTTACACAAAATCTTAATAGCAGTAGCAATACCAGTATTGTTACTAATTTTAAATTTTCATATATTGAAATTTATTACCATACACAATATAGATACAATCAAATTATATGGCAATAATGATTACGTTTGGCTAAACAAAGTACCGAAATTGCCAAAAATCTTACTTCTTGGTAGTAGTACTGCCAATATAGGCTTGAGTCCCAATGTTATGTCAGCAGAATTAAATTTATGCGGAGGGGAGATAATCAATTTATCCTCCAGTTCAAAAAGTCCTATTCAGAACTATTACACTTTGCAAAACATTGAACCGGGACTTCTTGATAGTGTTGAAGTAATTATTTATGGAATTGATAAGTGGATATTTTCAAAAAAGTACTATCAACATAATAATAAACTGTTATTCGACTTAAACCTTTTTCAATTAGTATATTTAACTTATTTCACTGATAATCAAATAACTTTCACCGAATTTATTGGAATTCCCTTTTACGGTAAATTATTTTTCCCAGGGTTATCAAAGAGAAGTAATGCTGAAATTCCACCAGATTATGGAGCAAAAATTGGAGCTACAAATAGTAATCGAGATTATTTTTTGCGTCCAGTAGCTGATTGGTTTGACAGGGATATTTTCCAATTTTCAGAAATTCAATTTAGATATTTAAGTAAAATAAAAGAAGAGTATTGTAATAAAAAAGTTAAGATGTTCCTGGTTTCAATGCCAAGGCGTTCTGATTGGAGACATGAATACCAATTACATTGTGAAGATATTGATATAGAGTTTACGGAACTACTAAAACAGCATTTAAAAAACACACCAATGATAGACTACTCTGCAATAATACCAGAATCTCTGGAGAACGAGTTATTCTATGATTCTGTTCATTTAAATCGCTGGGGAAAGCAATATTTCAGTAAAATATTGTGTAATCTGGTTAAAAAACCGGATGTAGATATCAACCGGATTGAAGTAAAACAATAAAATGTTTAAAAACTGCTATAAATGAAAATATTATTGAATAATAAGTATAATCTTAAGGAAGCAATCTTTGCTTGTTTAGCGTTCACAATTTTAGCAATTGGTTATTTTGTACTGCTATCGAATCTTAATAAAGGCTTCGACATAACAGATGAAGGGTATTACATACAGAGTCTTCAGGATAATCAAATTACGATTGAAAATTATGGAATGGGGATAGTAAAAAAGTTACTCTTTGGCTATCACGAATTGATAAGTGTAAGGATAATTCGGATTGTATTAAATTTGATCATAGTGACTATTGCTTATATAGTATTCAAAAAAGAAGTACAAAGTAAGATAATATTAAGTTTATTACTATTTGCAGGTTTATTGCACAGTTACACGTTTGGTCCACAAAGTATATCATACAATTCAATTTCAGCTTTCTTTTACGCAGTACCTTTTCTGCTGATGTATGCGTCAAGAAAGAGATATGATTTACTTAGTTTATTGATTGCGGGAATATTTAGCGGAATTGGATTTTTGATAAAACCACCATCTGGTTTGCTCTCGATATTGATGATTTTGATCCTCATTTATTTTTCAACTGGAAAAGCAATATCAAAACATTCGGTAATATATTTATTAGTATTGATATTATCAGTATTAACTTACCTGTTAATCAATAGAACCTTGGACGATTATTTGATAATGATTTTTACTAAATTCAAAACGGCCAGCAATGCAAGTTGGGATGTTAGTCGAAGTCATAGTTTTTATCAAATTATCCTGAAACTTATGAAATTTATTTTCAATGTGATCTTATTATCTTCTTTTATTTTTGGATTTAAAAAAGCAGCAAAGTATTTTTTTAAGGAAAACTGGAGAAATAAGTGCAGCAATATTTTATTTATAGTATCCAGTATGTTAGCAGCATTGATTTTGATTTATTTTGAGTCTTACAGATACTATTTTTCATATTATATTATATTTATAATTATTAGTTATATAACTGTTGATCCTGATCAAAGGATCCACTCGCGAGATATTCCATTTTATATATTATTATTTTTATTTCCTGCTGCTTGTTCATTTGGCTCAAATAATCCGACAATAATAGCAGCAGTATTTCACAGTTTATTTTGGTTTTTGATTATTGCCAAAACAATGAATGTATATAAATTAGGGAGCATAATAAGAAGTTCCATATTAGTATTTCTGGTAGTAATGAATTTTATACTTTCATATCAGTTTTATCCATACCGCATTAATAATTTATCAGAATGTAATTATTTGATAAATGATAAAGGAATTTATGTTGATTCCGAACTGGGAAAATTGTATGAAGAACTTCGAGAAGAAATTAATCCTGGTAATTTGATTTTACCAATTGATAATCTTCCAGGATTAGTCTATTTATTGGATGGAGTATATCCCGGGGAAAAAGTCTGGCTTTGGAGATATTTTTTTGATAATCATTATTCGGTTACAAGTAAAACTAAAATTGACAGAAGTTACGTATTATTGTTTAATGAAACACGAAAGGAGCTTTTTGAAAGTTCTGTTAAGGCTGGAAGTGTATTTGAAGACAGAAAATTAATAATCTCTTCAGAATTCAGGGGCGGGATTCTGGAGTGCTTTTCACCTGTATTAAAAAAAAATGAAATTGAGTAAAAATTTGAGGTTATTATGAGTAAATATGATAATAAATTAAACTGCCAATTCAGGGCAAAAAGAACTAGAATCGCTATTTGCCGGCATATTTTAACTTTGGTTCTTTTATTATTAATGGCCTGTTCTCCAACAGCACAAAACAGTAAAAGAGAAATAAAAGGAATCGTGAATCTGGAAAATGAATTGGATAATAGTGGAGTTAAAGTAGGATTGTATGAAATAGGCAGCATTAAGCCGGAGATTTTAGAATCAAGAGCTAAATGGCCGCAGATAGGGTTTGAAGCTTCTCAAATGACTGAATTTGATCATCGGGAAATGATTCCTTTTCAGATTGTAGAAACAGGAATACAAGGAGATTTTATAATTGAAGGTATTGAAGCAGGAATATACAATGTAGTTATCGTTAAACCGGGATGGGGAATAATATATATATATGACATTTATGTTGAAAATGAAGATATTGATTTAGATGTTTTAAACTTAAAACCAGTAATTGAATTAGAAGGTGATATATCAAGTAATTATTGTTTTGAAGCATCAAGAAATTACACAATATTAAATAATGTAAATTTCGTCCCAGGAACTGAAGTCATTATAGAGAATGGAGCAGTCATCAGATTGGTCAATTGTACTTTGTCAATATGGGGAAGTTTAGATGTTGATTCAAATCTGCAGGATTATTTCTGGATTACAAATAATGATGGGATGGATGATATTGGATATGAAGTAAACACTCCAGATATTGGCGGTAGTTTATTTTTTAGATCTACAGTAGTCAATGATCAAGTGCTGCGTTTTGGCAAGATCAGTTATTTGGGAAATGGGATATTGAGTGAAAACCTTCCTGATAGAGAAATTGAAATAAGTTTTATGAGAATAACGAACTGTAATTGTGGTATTAATTTAAACAATCTAGGTGGAATAGATATAAACAATAGTATTATGGACCAATGTATGAGAGATGATAGTGGAGCAATGAATATTATTAATACTATTTCCGGTTCTGTTGAGAATAACATAATCTTTAATAATTCTTTAGGTTTAAGGCTTCAGCACAGGGTAGATATTGAGGTAATGAACAATCTGTTTTCCGGGAATCAAGTTGGTTTCAAGGGGCTACACTATATGGGTAATCTTACTCATAATGAATTTATTGATAATTTAACAAAAGATATTTTAATATGTGGAACTTATGGTAACCTTAACGAACCTATGACAATAGAATACAATAATTTTAATTCAGGAAACAATATCGGGAGTTTTTACGATGCCTCTTACGGAGTATTTTGCAGGATTGAATCATTACAGAATAATAATTTTAAGGGAACTGGGACATATATTGATGTGTTTACATTCAGTAGCTCGATAGATGCAAGGTTTTGTTACTTTAATGGAATCACGGATGAGGATGAAATAGATTATCATATCTATGATAATGAGGAAGATGATGAGTATCCAACTGTGGATTTCAGCGGATTTGTTGCTGTGGAGATAGTAGATGCCGGGATTCAATGATTAGGTGCATTCCAGCGATTCAATATTTTAAAGGAAAATAAATAGATAATTTTGGAGGAATATTTATGCAGAAACTAATTGAGATGTTTTGTGAAATCTTAGAACTTGAAAAAGAAGATATTTTAGAAAGTGATTGTTTTCGTGATTATCAGGATTGGGATTCCTTAGCTTTTTTAGCACTCCAAGCCCTAATTAATGAAGAATATGATATTACAATACCACGGGCGGATTTTGAAAGAGTTCAGACAATTGAAGAATTGTTTCAACTAATACAGAGTAAGCGAAAATGATTGGTTCAAAAATTGAAAAGACCTGCTACTATCTGCCTGAAAAAATATTATCAAATTATGATATTGAAAAGTTGTTTCCGGAATGGGAGGCATCTAAAGTTGAAATTAAGGTAGGCATCAAAAACAGACATATAGCGGCAGAGAATGAAAGTGCACTCGATATGGGAATAAAAGTATCAATGGAATTAATTAATGATACAGATAAGAAAGAAATAGACTATGTGATATTTTGTACTCAAAGTCCAGAATACTATTTACCATCAGGTGCTTGTTTAATACAGCATAAATTGGGATTAAGAAATGATATTGGTGCTTTGGATATAAATCTGGGCTGCTCTGGTTATGTTTATGGATTATCTCTAGCAGATAGCGTAATTAAGGCAGGTCATGCATCCAAAGTGCTTTTAATAACTTCTGAAACCTATACAAAACATATCCATCCACAAGATAAAAGTAACATGTCGATTTTCGGTGATGCATCCACAGCAACTATAATTGGAAAGTCTGAAAATGATATGATCCTTAAATTTGTTTTAGGAACAGATGGTAGCGGATTCAACAAACTGATTGTAAAAAATGGAGCATTTAATGCTAATAATGAGGATAAAACTTACGAAAAATCAGAATTTCCTGATGAATATATCTATATGAATGGACCTGATATTTTTAATTTTACAATCGATATAGTTCCAACATTAGTTGGAGTTTGTTTGAACAAAAATAAATTAGTATTAAATGATATTGATATGTTTATCTTCCATCAAGCAAATAAATTTATACTTGATTTCTTGAGACAGAAATTAAAAATTCCAAAAGAAAAATTTTATATTAATCTTTGGAATACAGGTAATACTGTCTCTTCAACACTGCCAATTGCTTTAAAGCAGTGTATCGATGAAAAACTGATTCAAGAAGGAAGCAAGGTTATGTTAGTAGGTTTTGGTGTTGGATTATCATGGGCTGCTACGATAGTGGAGATATAAGTGAATCCTTTCAGTTTAAGTAACAAAACAATACTAATTACTGGAGCATCGTCAGGCATAGGCAGACAGTGCGCCATTTCCTGCTCTAAGATGGGAGCTGATGTAATATTGATTGCTAGAAATATAGATAACTTGCAGCAAACCTTAAAATTAATGAACCAGGGTAATCATCAATATTATGTCCAAGATATTACAGAATATGAAAGACTTGAGGCATTAATAGAAACCTCCTGCAATTCTGCTGGGAAAATATCAGGCTTGATACATGCTGCCGGGATAGAATTAACTTTACCACTTAAAGTGATGAAAGCAAAAAATTATGAAGAACTATTCGCAATTAATACTATTGCCGGTTTTGAATTAGCTCGGATATTATCCAAAAAAAAGTATATTGATGAAAAGGGAGGAAGTTTTGTATTTATTTCATCAATCATGAGTCTTGTAGCAAATCCTGGATTAATTGGTTATTGTTCTTCAAAGGGAGCTGTAAATGCAGGCGTTAGAGCGATGGCTCTTGAATTGGCACCGAAAAAAATAAGAGTAAATTCATTATCTCCCGGTTATATACAGACCGAAATGCTGAAAAACGCAGAGAAAAAAAACTATAATGTTGATATTAATAATTTAGAAAAGAACTTTCTCTTAGGCTTAGGAAAACCAGAGGATATAGCTAATGCCTGTATTTATTTGCTGTCTGATGCTTCAAGATGGGTAACTGGAACTAATTTAGTTGTTGATGGCGGTTATACTGCAAGATAATTGGAACTTATTAAATATGATAATTCCATATCACATTAACTTAAACAATTGCTAATTGTTAACAGAAAGCCTGTCCACTTTTATATAAACTGACTTCCTTGAGCATGTCTAGAAAATTTATAAAAGACAATATTTAAATAAAGACTGTAATACTGGAAAGAAATTGTTCTAAAACTATAAATTATTTATTTGAACTAATTGTATCTCTCTAAACTGATGAAAGGAAACAACTTTGAGAGAATTTTGGGCTGTTTTACATTCCAGTTCAAATTGGATTAATAAAAATTGATACCCATTAAGAAATACAAGGAAGTAAAAAAATGAATTGGCGAATTATCGCGTTCTCAATTATTGATATAATTTATCCTGTGGGGAAATTTGGAGATTCCCTACGAGCAAAAGTAATGAAGCCATTATTTAAATATTGTGGAACTAACGTCAGGATAAAGAAAGGGGCATATTTTATATCACCCCAAAATGTAAGTTTGGGAAACAATGTTTATATTGGAAATTATTGCAATTTTGGTGCAGGTGAAATAATTTTAGGTGATGAAGTAATGTTAGGTCCTCTTGTATCATTAACAGCTACAAATCACACAGAAGTAAATAATTCTTACCGGTTCGGGAAACCAGAACAAAAAAAAATTACCATTGGCAAAGGTGTTTGGATAGGAGCTAATTGCTCAATTACAGCCGGCTGTACAATAGGTGATTGTGTTTTGATAGGTGCCGGAACAGTTTTGAGAAGAGATATTAGAAGCAATGTTATTGTTGCAAATAAGGAAAAACTGTTAATTATAAATCAAGTATAGATAAAAAATCTATATTGATTGAATCATTGCATGAATGCAAAAATAGGAAAATATAATGAATAATGATATCGAATTATCAATTGTAATACCATGTTTTAATAGCGAAAAAACTATCATCAATCTAATTGAGAGTATAGTAGATGAAATAGCATTAGTGATTAGGGATTTTGAAATTATTTTGGTTAATGACTGTTCTGTGGATGGTACTTTAAGTAAAATCAGGTTATTAAGCAAAAAACACTCTCAAGTGATTGGAATTGATTTAATGTATAATGTTGGTCAATTTAGGGCTTTACTTTGTGGTTTATCAATTTGCAAAGGAAATTATATCGTTACAATGGATGATGATTTACAGCATTCTCCAAGAGACATTTTACCATTATATGAGAATTTGAAGGAAAAACAACATTTAGACGCAATTATTGGAAAATACAAGGAGAAACGGCATAATATATTCCGTAACCTCGGGTCTTATTTTCTAAATTTAATGTCTGAGCGTATATTTAATAAACCTAAAGATCTTTACATGTCTTCATTTCGGTGCCTAAATAGGAAATTAGTTGATACAATATTGGAAAACCGAACCATTTATCCTGTAATTGGTCCATTGATATTGCAGTCAACAAAAAGAATTGAAAACATAGAAATCAGCCATGAAAAAAGGAAAGAAGGTCATACAAATTATACTATAAGGAAACTGTTTAGTTCTGCTTTTGATTCAATGATTAATTTTAGCTCTCTT
This sequence comes from Saprospiraceae bacterium, assembly GCA_021739805.1. Next base: position 24,064 of record JAIPBB010000002.1, read on the forward strand.
CCTCTAAAGGTTGTTGGCAGTATAGGCTTTATTATGTTCATAAGTAGTATGTTGTTAACCGGTTTTTATCTAATTCAATACTTATTAGGTTGTTTGAGATTGCCTGGATGGACTACATTAGTGATATTGATCAATTTCTATTTTGGAATAGTACTTTTTACAATTGGAATAATTGGTGAATACTTGGATAGGATAATTCAGGAAGTGAAGGGAAAACCGAAATTTGTGATTAGAGAGCAAATTAAGGAGGAAAAATGATTAAAGTTATGATATTAGGTGCAGGGATTTATCAAGTTCCTTTGATTAAAAAATCAAAAGAATTAGGATATTATACCATTGTTATAAGTTATAAAGGGAATTATCCCGGATTTAAGTTTGCAGATAAGGTTTATTACGAAGACACAACTAATATTGCAAAGATATTAGAGATTGCCAGGAATGAAAACATTGATGCAATTGTAACAACAGGAACAGATGTAGCCATTTTAACATTAGGTAAGATAAACGATGAGTTAGGATTATGTGGACTAAGTCATACTGCAGCCAAGCTTTCAACAAATAAACTGGACATGAAAGAAGCGTTTCTGAGTGGGGGAGTAAGAACTGCAAATTATGAGAAAGTATCTAAATTGTCTGAGGCGATCGATGCTTTTAATAAATTTCAGAAACCAGTAATATTTAAAGTTGTCGATAGTTCTGGAAGTCGAGGGATCATAAAAGTAAGTGACGAATCAACAATACCTTCTATATATAGGAAAATATCTAAGATCACTAAGGAAGATTACATAATAGTAGAGGAATATTTAACAGGAGAAGAATTTGGGGCTCAAGCCTTCGTATTTGATAAAGAAATAAAATTTATCATGCCCCATGGGGATATGGTTTTTAAAGGAGATGCTGGTGTTCCAATAGGTCATTATGTACCGTATATAACCAGAGAGGAAGTGCTTGAAGATGTAAAACTTCAGTTAGAAAATGCTGTAAAAGCTTTAAAATTAGATAATTGTGGAATAAATGCTGACTTCATTCTTTGTAACGGCAAGGTTTTTGTGTTAGAAATCGGTGCGAGAGTGGGTGCTACTTGTCTGGCAGAAATGGTTTCAATTCATTATGGAATAGATTATTATAAATACATATTAGATGCAGCATTGAGTAACGAGTTGGAAACGATTGGTGAGCCAGAGAAAGCTTGCATTGCTGAATTGCTTTTAGCATCAAAGGATGGAATTATAAAACGAATCTCATACGAGGGTGAACAATATGAGTGTATTTTTGATTTATCATTTGATTATTTTGAAGGAGATAGAGTGAGAAAGTTCCAAGTTGGTCCAGATAGAATAGGTCAGATAGTACTGGAAGGAGAATCACTGAACCAGCTAAATGATTTTCTTATAAAAATAAAAAGAAATCTAGTTCTGGAAATCAGTGATTAAGAAATGCTTCTAATCATTATAGTTGTAATTTTTCAATCATTGGCTGGACTTTTTATGAAATTAGCAGCTAACGATATGACAAATATGACCATAATGTCATTTATCTCGAATAAAAGTATTTGGTTGGCGATTATTTGTTTAGTTTTCCAAAGTATAATATGGCAATTTGTATTAAGAAAACAGAAATTATCGTATGCTTATTACTTTATGAGTATGAGATATTTTATTACCTTAGGATTTGGTTACTATTTGTTCAATGAGAAAGTAACATATTTAAATATTTTAGGATTAATCGTTATTGCTGGAGGAATCATTATATTTGCTTTAGGTAAAACAGATGCTTAAATTCTACATAGCTTTTTTGTTAGGAGTTATTTTAACTGCAATTGCGCAGGTTTGTTTGAAGCTTGGTGCTAATAGAAGTAGAAGGAAAATCAACATGAAACTATTTTTTAATCGGTGGACATTATCAGGTTACTTACTGTTTTTCTCAGTAATGCTGTTCAATACTTATGGTTTTACGAAGCTTCCAATTACAACGATTATAATATTTAATCCGATAGTGTATATCTTAGTAGCAATATTGTCTTTTGCAATACTAAAAGAGAAATTAACCAGATCTCAGTTATCTGGTAGTATCATCATAATTGTAGGAATAGTGATTTTTAGTTTAGGCAATCTGGTGAAGTAAATGAAGATACCATACAATAAACCATATAAAACAGGCAAAGAATTATTATATATCGCGGAAGCTATAAAGGCGGGACATATTTCAGGTGATGGAAATTATACAAAACTATGTTGTACTTTTCTGAATCGAAAATATGAGTTATTGAAAACATTATTAACTCATTCCTGTACCGCTGCCTTGGAGATGTCAGCTTTACTTATCAATATCCAACCGGGTGACGAAGTAATTTTGCCATCCTTCACTTTTGTTTCTTCTGCTAATGCTTTTGTCCTAAGAGGGGCAAAGTTAGTTTTTTGTGATAGCCTGCAAAATCATCCCAATATGGACGTGGATTTGATTGAGGGCCTCATTACAAAAAAGACAAAAGCTATTGTCCCTGTACATTATGCCGGTATGGCGTGTGATATGAACAGGATAATGGAGATTGCGGCAAGATATAACCTCTATGTGATAGAAGATGCAGCTCAGACAATTAATGCCTTTTACAGAGGTAAACCTTTAGGAAGTATTGGGCATTTTGGTTGCATGAGTTTTCATGAAACAAAAAATATTCAATGCGGGGAAGGTGGTTTGTTGATAATCAATGATGAAAGATTTATTGAAAGAGCAGAAATAATTAGAGAAAAGGGCACGGATAGAAGTAAGTTTTTCCGTGGTGAAGTAGACAAATATGGCTGGGTTGATGTTGGATCATCTTATTTGCCATCTGATATGAATGCTGCCTACCTGTATGCTCAACTGGAAAATTCCGAAGTGATTATCAATAAAAGAGTCAATATGTGGAATAAGTATTATGCAGGTTTAATTGAATGCGCGACTGCAGGATATCTAAGTCTGCCTGAAATACCTGAGGGAAGCAGTAATAACGGGCATATTTTTTATATCGTATGCAATACAGCCGCAGAGAGAAATGGACTTTTACAATTCCTTAAAGAAAGAGAGATAGGAGCTGTCTTTCATTACCAGGCTCTGCATCAATCAAAAATGATGGCTGGAACAGGGCAGAGGAAATTACCTGAGGCAGAGAGATATACCGAGTGTCTTTTACGGTTGCCTTTATATTATGAATTGAGAGATACAGAACAGGATTCTGTTATAGAATCTGTTATAGAATTTTTTGAACATTGAACTGAGAATTAGCAAAATGAAAATCAGGCAAAACATTGCAAATGTGGTTTTAGAGATAATAATCTTATTATCAGGGACACAATATTAAATTGCAGAAGACTAGCAAAATAATTATCAGCTTAGATATTCTGCTGATAGCATTCGTTAATTACTTCTACCAGACGGTTAAATACAGTGCTACTGATATGCGTTGCCATATTATGATTATGAATGATATAGTAAGCAACAAACTGATAATTATAAATAAATTAATTTACTATTTAATAAAAGCTACTGCTTTTTTTTCGGATGATTATTTCCTTTGTGCAATTTCGATATCATTTTGGATGGGAATTACAACCTTACTGAAATTTGTAACTATCTTATATCTTTTAAACACATTGCTTTTAAAAGAGATAAATAGTAAAATTCTGGTTGCGATATCTTTATGTTTTATCAATCCTATTCCCCTACTAACTCTTTTTACTGCCACACCTTTAATGAAATATAGCGGTTATATCCGTCCTACGATTTGGCATAATCCTACAATAATATTTGTAATGCCGTTTGCAATTATGCTTTTTTTTATAACTTATAGCTTCATAGAAAAATATAGCCAAAGAAAACTAATATATATATTATTACTCGTTTTTATAAATGTCATCCTCAAACCCAGCTACATATTTATATTTATTCCTGCATATTCGATCTTTGTTTTGTCAAAAAGGACACTCAGAAATGATATTAGATATTATTATCCAATATTTTTACCAATAGCGATGATAATACTTGCTTACGTACAAATTTATACGAATAAAAACGCATCAGTTTTGTATGGTGAGGCAACGCATGGAATAAGTTTAGCTCCCTTTAAACTGATTTTGCATATTAATAATGGTAAACTACTGGTATTCTTCTTGAAGTTATTATTATCCAATATCTTACCACTTTATGCGATTTGTCTGATAATCAAAGAAAAAGGGTATAGGAATAGTATCAGTGGGATGCTAAAATATGCAATTGTTAGTTATATTGTATCATTATCAATTTATATATTGTTTATTGAAACAGGACCGAGAGAATTTCACGGTAATTTTAGCTGGCAGAACGTAGTCGCTCAATTAATTTTAATAATTGTCACTTATATCGAGTTTGAGAAACTTGACTTAAGCAGCCTTAAAAGAAAAACTTTTTATGTCTTATTATATTCTCAAACGATCTGGGGGATTGCTTATTATTTGCATTATTTTAAATAGAAAGTTGAAGAGATGTGAGGAACTGATGGACGAACAGCTTCTTCGGAATAAAGTTGAATTTTGAATGAATAAAAATAAAGGTAGATTGGTATTGAGTGAGAAGTAAAAAAAGTGAGACGTTAATAGAAAGAGGGGAAAAGCCGTGAAGGTGAGAAGATGGGAAGATGAGAAGATAATAAAGGGGGTGAAATGAATATTATTAAGACTTATAAAGATCTGGATGTTTATAATTTATCATTAAGTATAGCAATGAGGATTTTTCATCTAGCGAAGAAATTTCCACAAGAAGAACGATATTCATTAATTGATCAGATCACAAGATCTTCCCGGTCGGTTTGTGCGAATATCAGTGAGGCATTCAGAGCTCGGTTATATGAGAAAAGTTTTGTCTCGAAATTGGTGATTGCTCAGTGTGAAGCAGCAGAGACTCAAACTTGGCTGGATTTTGCTTTAGAATGTAAGTATATTGAAAACAATGATTATAATAGTATCTTTAAAGAATATGATCACATAATTGCGATGCTGGTTAATATGATACAAAATGCGGATAAGTGGACGATATAAGATCGAAGATGGGAGGGTGTGAAAATGTGGGGGAGTGAAGATTTGATTGATTGTGTCGCATATTCACATATTCTAATTTTCGCATATTCTCATATTCTCATTTTCACACTATCAAAAAAGCGAGGAAATTATGAAGAGCGTTTTAGTTACAGGCTCCGACGGCTTCATCGGTAGTCATCTTACGGAGGAGCTAGTCAAGCGTGGGTACAAAGTCCGTGCCTTTGTGTATTATAATTCATTCAATTCCTGGGGCTGGATAGACTCTTTTGATAAAGAGATCAAAGACCAGATTGAAATATTCGCCGGGGATATCCGTGATCCTAATGGTGTGCGTGAGGCGATGAAAGGGATTGACGTTGTTTTCCATCTGGCAGCTTTGATCGCGATACCATTCAGTTATCATTCCCCTGATAGCTATATTGATACAAATATAAAGGGAACTTTAAATGTTCTGCAGGCTGCCCGTGATCTGGGTACAGAGCGTATTTTAGTTACTTCCACTTCTGAAGTATATGGAACTGCGCAATATGTGCCGATTGATGAGAAACATCCCAGGCAGCCGCAATCACCTTACAGTGCCAGCAAAATCGGGGCAGATTGTCTCGCTGAGTCATTTCACAGGTCTTTCGAAAGTCCTGTAACCATAGTGAGACCCTTTAATACTTATGGTCCCAGGCAATCAGCCAGAGCCGTGATTCCGACTATAATTACTCAGTTATTGCGTGGGAAAACTGAAATAAAACTGGGTGCATTGCAGCCGACCCGGGATTTTGTTTATGTTAAGGATACTGTGGAAGGATTTATAAAAATAGCTGAAGAAAGCAAAACAATCGGTGAAGATGTGAATATTGCCACTGAAAGTGAAATATCAATTGGAGACCTGGCAAAGGAATTGATCGCTCAGATCAAACCGGAAGCACGAATTATAAATGAGGAAGTGAGATTGCGTCCTGAAAATAGTGAAGTAAATCGCTTGTTTGGTTCAAAAGCGAAGCTGGAAGAATTGACAGGATGGAAACCACAGACATCTCTCAAAAAAGGGCTGAAAGAAACAATTGAATGGTTCTCCAGCGAGGAAAACTTGAAAGGTTATAAGGGGGGGTATGTTGTTTGACGTGATCCGGAACTCGAGACTCGAGACTAGGAAATCGAAATCCAGAACTCGGAAGTCGGGACTTGCGAATCTGAGTATAAATTTTGATTTTTCGAGTAACAAGTTACGAGTAACGAATCACGATAGTTAAAAGGAGGAATCATGATACACAAAGATTTAGATGTATGGAAAATTAGTATTGAATTAGTTAAGAATATTTACCAAATCACTAAAACTTATCCCAAAGATGAATTGTATGGTTTATACTCGCAAATTAGACGAAGCGCAGTATCTATTCCATCCAATATTGCCTGCCCCGTGTAATGTAATGTATTTTGTATATGTGCTGAAAAGTATGAAAGACGGTAATATGGATATTGGTTTTACAAAAGATTTAGAGGAGAGAATTAATCTGCATAATAAAGGATTGGTTAATTCTACAAAGAATAGAGTACCTTTCGAATTGATCTACTACGAAGCTAGTAGGAATATGTATGATGCTATCCATAGGGAAAAGTATTTGAAAACTTCTTATGGTCATCGTTACTTGAAGAATAGATTAAAAAATGATACTCAGCAATAAAACTTATTACACAGCGCAGCAAGGCATTCATCGAAGGACTACATAAGATTTTTGAACATTTCTTCAGGTTCTCTTGCTGAACTGGAAACACAACTGATAATCAGCAAAGAATTGAATTATATCTCCCAGGAAAAATTGAACGAATTTGAAATTGAGTTATCTAAAATTGGTCAGATGTTACAAGGTTTAATCAGATATCAAAGAAAGAAACTAAGTGAATAGTCCCGAGTTCCAAGTTCCGAGTCCCGAGTCCCGAGTCCCGAGTTCCGAGTCCCGAGTCCCAAGTCCCGAGTTCCGAATCCCGAGTTCCAAGTTCCAAGTTCCGAGTCCCGAGTTCCAAGTTCCAAGTTCCGAGTCCCGAGTCCCGAGTCCCGAGTTCCAAGTTCCGAGTCCCGAGTCCCGAGTTCCAAGTTCCGAGTTCCGAATCCCGAGTTCCAAGTCCCGAGTCCCGAGTCCCGAGTCCCGAGTCCCGAGTCCCGAGTCCCGAGTCCCGAGTTCCGAGTCCCGAGTCCCAAGTTCCGAGTCCCAAGTTCCGAATCCCGAGTCCCAAGTTCCAAGTCCCGAGTCCCGAGTCCCGAGTCCCGAGTTCCAAGTTCCGAATCCCGAGTCCCAAGTTCCGAGTCCCGAGTCCCGAGTCCCGAGTCCCGAGTCCCGAGTCCCAAGTCCCGAGTCCCAAGTCCCGAGTCCCGAGTCCCGAGTCCCGAGTCCCGAGTCCCAAGTTCCGAGTTCCGAGTCCCGAGTTCCAAGTTCCGAGTCCCGAGTCCCGAGTCCCGAGTCCCGAGTCCCGAGTCACGTTAATGGAGTAAATATGAAAAAAATCCCTTTATCTGAGCCTTTTTTTGATGGAAATGAGTGGAAATATGTAAAAGACTGTCTTGATACTGGCTGGGTATCGTCTGCAGGAAAATACGTTGATCTTTTTGAAGAGAAGGTTTGCGAATACACAGGAGCCAGGTTTGCTGTTGCTGTGATGAATGGAACTGCCGCATTGCACCTGGCATTAAAGCTATATGATATCGGTCCAGGAGATGAGGTAATTGTGCCAACGCTAACATTTATTGCTCCAATAAACTGTGTTAATTATGTCGGAGCCGAACCGGTTTTCATGGACTGTGATGATTACTATAATATTGATACTGGAAAAGTTTTAAAATTTCTTGTTGAAGAAACTTTAATGCTGGACGGAGAATCTGAGACCGGAGAAGATAATGTATGCATCAACCGGAAGTCCGGTAATAGGATTGCAGCAATAATTCCCGTGCATGTGTTTGGTAATGCCTGTGATCTGGAAATGTTGCTGCCTGAATGCAGAAAAAGAAATATAAAAATAATTGAAGATGCAACAGAGAGCTTGGGGACATGCTACAATAGCGGTATTTTAAATGAAAGATATACGGGTACTATCGGGGATATCGGTTGCTACTCTTTTAATGGGAATAAGATAATAACAACGGGTGGAGGTGGGATGTTGGTTACTAACGATGAAAAACTGGCAAAACGAGCCAGATATTTAAGTACACAGGCAAAGAATGATCCTTTATATTACATGCATAATGAAGTTGGATATAATTATAGAATGACCAACATTCAGGCTGCACTCGGAGTAGCGCAAATGGAATTGCTGGAAGAATTCATCAAAATGAGAAGTGCACATTATGAGGATTATATTGAACTCATGCAGAATAACAGAGACTATGAATTGGTGAAAGTTCCGGAATATGCTGAGCAAAATCACTGGTTAAATGCATTGAGATGTAAAAAAAGTGATTTTAATAGAAACAGATTAATCGAAAAATTACTTTCGAATGGAATTGAAGTCAGACCAGTGTGGCAATTGAATCATCTTCAAGAGCCATATAAAAATAACATCGCCTATAATATTGAGAAAGCTGAACAACTTTGTGTTAGAACGGTTAATATTCCATCTTCTGTAAATCTGGACAAAGAAGACATCAGGTTAATAATCAGCCAGTTTGAGGTCAATAAATGAAAAAGATAATTGTTATTGGTGGAGGTGATCTGGGGAAAAAAGCAATATCACTAATAACGCGATATAATTTATATGAAATAATTGGATATACAGATATTGTTGATAGAAAATTATCTTTTGATATCCCATATTTAGGAGATGATAAGGAAATAGAAAAATTCAGGAAAGACAAAGGAGAAATATTTTGTGTAATGGGAATAGGTTTAATAAATAATGAATTAGTTTTAAGAAGAAAGATATACAACAGACTAAGATCTTTGGGAATGCGTTTCCCAATAATAATATCACCTGCAGCCATCATACATCATAGCAGTATTAGAGGGGAAGGGTCAATCATTTTTGATAATGCATATATCGATTTTGAGAGTAAATGCGGGGAATTATGTCTAATCAATATTAACAGTATATTATGCCACAATACTCAGATCGGTGACAATACAATCATTTCTCCTCAGGCTATTTGTGGAGGAAGATCAGTTATCGGAGATAATGTTTTCATAGGGATAGGAACTACTATAAAGAACTGCGTAAACATAATTGATAATACATTGATTGGAGCCGGAGCAGTGGTTGTTAAAGATATTTTTGATTCTGGTATATATGTGGGAAATCCGGCAAAAAAATTACGAGGTGAAAATGAACAAATTAGATAACCTGTTAGTAAATAAAGAAATTACCATTCTGTCAGCATTGAAAAAAATGGACGAGATAAAACAGAAACTTCTTATCGTGGTCACAGATGGCAAATTTGACGGATTGGTCAGTATAGGTGACTTGCAAAGAGCAATCATAAAGAACCTTCCCATGAATACTCCCATCAAACGTGTGATGCGAAGAGATATAAAATATGGCAAAATAGAGGATTCACGAAAGAGAATAAAAGAAATAATGCTAAACTTTAGAATTGAATATATGCCTATTTTGAATGATAGATCAGAATTAGTCGATCTGGTTTTTTGGGAAGAGATCATTGAAGAAGAATTTAATACGAAATGGCAGCTAAAAAATCCTGTTGTAATAATGGCCGGGGGAGAGGGAAAACGGCTAAGACCGTTAACAAATGTGATACCGAAACCGCTATTTCCTTATGAAGATAAAACCATAATCGAAAAACTGCTGGAGAGTTATTATGAAGAAGGTGCACGCGAATTTTATATTTCAGTGAATTTTAAGAAAAAAATGATAAAGGAGTATTTATCTTATCAAAAAAAATACCAGATTACTTATCTTGAAGAAGAGGAACCTTATGGTACGGCAGGGAGTTTGAAGTATCTGCAGAATATGGTTACAAGACCGTTCTTTGTGAATAATTGTGATATAATCATCAAACATAATTACGGGGAAATTATGGATTTCCATCAAAAAGCAGGGAATGCTGTCACGCTGGTAGCAGCAGTAAAAAATATAAAAATCCCTTATGGGACCGTTGAGACAGGACCGGAAGGAAGATTGATAAATCTTATTGAAAAGCCTGAAATAACATACATGATCAATACCGGATTATATATTTTAAATCCTGAAGTACTGGAATTGATTCCTTCCGGAAAAATTTTTAATATGACGGATTTGTTTTCAGCCTTAAAAAATAATCAGGGAAAAATCGGAGTTTTCCCGGTTAGTGAAAAGACATGGGAAGATATAGGAGAGTGGCGATTTTACCGTAAAGTAATGGAAGATTTTGCATGAGAAAAAAATCCCGGATATTTGTAGGACCAGGTGTTATTGCCGATGTATCTGGCAGGATAGCCAGAGCATTGAGGAGTGTTGGATATAATGCTGATTATGTGACCTGGAGTTCTAATAGAGGGTATATGGGATATTCGGTAGAAAAGGAAATGTATCTATTACCCAAAATTATGCTTTATGGTAAGAATTTTGGTGCAATAATCAATCAATTGATCAGATTCATTCACTTGATCAGAATTATTATTAAATATGATGTTTTCATAATGCTTAGGAGTTCTACAATATTTTATCGCAGTATGATTGATATGAAAATGTTGAAGTTTTTCAGAAAGAAAGTATATATTATATTCACGGGTTGCCCGGAAAGAGATCCTGCATTCAATAAGTCTGATCCTGATTATATCTGTAATCATTGTGAAGATATCAAGATGCAAAGGGAATTATTTTGCGACAACCTGAAGAAGAAAAAAAAAGAATGCAGAAAATATATCCCATATGCCACGAGGATCATAAGTCTTCTTGATGTAGGTAATTTTGTATCCGACCAGGAGATGATTCCTTTTTTATGTCCTGTTGATTCAATGATTGCAGATTATTCGGAAGTAATTAAAAAATTTGATGAGAACAAAATCATTATCTGCCATTTACCAAGTAATCTGAAAGTCAAAGGATCTAAATTCATTATTCCAGTTTTGGAAAGGATAAAAGCTGAATACAGCAATGTTGAGGTGATAATTAAAGACCGATATTGGGAAAGAGAGAGAATATTAACTACAATAAAAAACAGCCATATATTGATTGAATCACTGAGTGGAATTATCTATGGAGCAATTGGTGCCGAAGCGTTGTCCGCCGGTTGCGTGGTTATGAGCAGCTATCCGGAATTTATCAGTAGAAATTATGATATTCATGCCGTAGTTAGAGTTACATCAGAAAACCTTTATGATGTTTTATGTGACTACATCGATGACAGGGAAAAGTTGATAGCTCAGGCAAAACTAAGCAGAGAATTTTATTTAAAATATCATGCTTATGAAGCAGCAGGTGCCTATTATAAGGAAAAATTGAACTTATAATGTCAAATATGAGCAAGTTTTCCAAAGATACTGTAGTTTACGGCCTGGGTGCCAGTCTGAAGAAGATCATCGGGATTTTTTTAATTCCATTATACACCCGCATACTGACTCCGGCAGATTATGGCGTGGTCAATACTATGTCCACCTTCACTTTCCTGGTTTCAGTTGTATCTTCGCTGGGGATTTTTGCTGCCTTAAACCGATATTTCTTCCTCGCAGAGAGTGAAGAGGATAAGGGAAAAGTGATCGGTACAGGAATTATATTGAATTTATTTAGTAACGGGATTATCGCCTTGATAATGTTATTATTTGCCGGTCCGATATCACGGTTACTATTCCAGACTATGGATTATGCATCAATAGTACAAGTATGTGCATTCATAGTTTTGGTGAATCCTTTATCAGAAAAAATAGAAATAGTATATCGCTTTTATAGAAAAACCCGGAAATATCTTCTGGTAACAGTAACAAAAGCAGTTATCACTCCCTTGATCACAGTATTATATGTAGTGATCATGTTAAAAGGTCCTTGGGGAGTGAAAATGGCTGCCTTGTTAAGTACATTGATAGTAATGTGTTTTGCCTATTTTCTATTTCCTGTGACAAAGATCAAGTGGCAGTTTTCCAGAGCATGGGCGGCCAGAATGATCAATTTTGGTTTACCTTTGGTCTGGACTGGATTAGCCATGTGGATATATTCAGTATCAGACAGGTTTTTTCTTTTACATTACAAAGGACTGACGGAAGTGGGATTATATTCCATCGGAAATACTTTTGCCCAGCCTCTTTTGATAATTAATTCGGCAATAAGTATGAGTGCATCAGTGATCATGCTGGGAATCTACGAGAAGGAAACTGATCAGCAAAAGCCTGAATCCAAGGCATTTACAACAAAAATATGGTATTATTACCTGATCGTAGCGGTGGGTTTAGCTTTATTCATCTCAATATTCAGCACCGATATATTTCGTTTACTGACCCGACCGGCTTATTATTTGGGGGCATTAGCAACTCCCCTGCTCTTATTTGGCTTGATCTTAGATAGAAGCTATCATCTAACTGGACAGGGGATGAATTTGCTGGAGAAAACAAAACATTATGCCTGGATTGGCAGTATAGCGGCATTGACCAATATCGGGTTGAATTTTTTCTTTATCCCCAGATTTGGATTTGTGGGTGCAGCAATTACGACAGTAATATCGAATTTTACTTATTTCATCATAGCTTATCATACATCACAGCGGTTTTTCCCGGTTAAAAGGAAATTAAACCTGGTAATGGTTTATTTAATCACTGCTTTGGCAATCAGTATGGTTTGTCCATACAGTTCTTTGTTATTAAATTATGATTTTTCATTCATCAAGAAACTGGGACTATTACTCGTTGGACTGAACCTTCCCTTTATGATGGGATTAGTTCCTTACCGGTTTCTTAGTATAACTTATGTACGGGCACGAGATTTTGCCAGGAACTTAAGGAAAAAGCCTTAATGTGCGGAATTACAGGAATATTTAATCTTGATCATCAATCTGTAAATAAATCCCGGTTGCTGGAAATGAACCGGAGGATCAGGCATCGAGGTCCTGATGATGAAGGCTATCTTTTAATTGATCCTGGAATAGGAGTAACAGCAGCAGCGGGATCAGATACAATCACCTGTTGGAAGCAGAAATTGCCTGATTTGCAAAATAGCTCTGTTAAGGGGGAATTAGGCATTGGATTTCGACGCCTTTCGATCTTGGATACTAGTGCTGCGGGTCATCAGCCGATGCGGGATGATAACGGCAATTACTGGATTGCTTTTAATGGAGAGGTATATAATTATATTGAGATCAGAGATGAATTAGTAGCTAAGGGATATAATTTCTGGAGTGGCACTGATACGGAAGTAGTTCTGAAAGCTTTTCAGGAATGGGGAGTAGAGTGTTTTAACAAATTTAATGGAATGTGGGCAATAGTGATCTGGGATAATTTCAAGAAAGAATTGATCTGCTGCCGCGACAGGTTTGCCATTAAACCCTTTAATTATATTCATTTACCGGGAAGATTATTTGCTTTTGCTTCTGAAATCAAAGCGATTTATGATCTGATTCCTGCCAGAGTTAATCAATCCCTTCTGGCAGAATTCCTTTTAAAAGGAACTGCCTCAAAGCGAGAGGATACCTTTTTTGAGGATATCAGGCAATTAGCGGGTGGGTATTATATCAGGATCAGCAGTGAAGTATTTGAAATCAAGAAGTGGTATTTTGCTGATATTAGAATTAATCATAAAGGGTTTTCTGAAAAAAAGGAAGAATTCCGGAGCCTTTTCCAGGACGCAATCCGATTGAGACAGCGGAGTGATGTGGCATTAGGTTATTCTTTAAGCGGGGGGCTGGATTCATCATCTATTGTAACAACAGCGAGAGAAATTTCTCAAGATGATAATAATAGTACATTTTCCCTTGTTTTCCCGGGATATAAATTTGATGAATCTGAATACATCAAGGCGGTCGTAAATAAGACAGGCTTTCCACATTTTGAAATAACTGCAGATCATAATTCATTTTCAGCAGATCTGGAACAGTTCATATTTTGTCAGGAAGAACCAATAGCGGGATTATCTTTTTATGGTCAGTATAAACTGCGGGAGCTTTACCGGCAGAATGGCGTTACAGTTAGTCTGGAAGGCCAGGGTGCTGACGAAATTATTTCAGGTTATAAGACCGATATGTTGCCATATCTTTGTGGCAGATTACAAAAAGGTCAGTTGTTCAATGTGTTATCTCTTCTAAAGCAACTTAAAACAGAGCAAAGGATCAATCTGAAGTCAATAATCAGAAAGTTGATTACAGACAGGATAAAACAGGCTGAAGCAAATCAGAAGTATTCATATTATAATTGCGATTATTTGAGTCCCGAAATGAATTTTCAGCAAGGTAGTATTCTTTCCCGTGAACTTAATGAGCAATTATATATCTCTTCACTGCCATATCTCCTGAGACAGGCAGATAAAAGTTCCATGGCATTTTCACAGGAAGCACGTTTCCCGTTTCTTGATTACCGCTTAGTTGAGTTTTGCCAGGGATTGTGTGATGAAGACAGGATTGACGGATTAAGGCAGAAGCGGATTTTAAGGGAAGCCATGAAGCCGATATTACCAGGAAAAGTTTATAATCGAACAGATAAAATTGGGTTCAGTGTTCCCATGGAAAGCTGGATGAAAATAATGCTGAGAGATGAATTTGGAGAATATCTGAATTCAAGAGAATTCATCGATATGCCTTATTTCTGCAATTTAAAGCTGCAAAAGAAAGTTGAATCCTATTTGCAAAATAGTGAATCTGATATCAGATTTGATTTTCAGTTATGGAAGCTTTTCTCAGTCTATTTCTGGAGTAAACGGTTTAAGGTCGCTTTCTAATGAGAGTTATATATATAGATTTCAATGATTGCAGTGGTAAATATCCCAATAGCATTAACGATGGTGATGCATTTTTTACCCACGGATTTGGTGGTTTATTTGCCCGAGAATTTAAAAAATACAATCAAGATTTTGACGTTGAATGCTGGAAAGCGGATAGCAGAATAAAAATTAAATACTGTAAAACGATTTCCGGGGTAAAATTTTGTGTATTTCCAGCAATAAATTTCTATAAATTAGGATTTCTATCATTCGCTTTAGCAAAAGAAATCAAAAAAATTCAACCTGGAGAGACTTTAATAAATGTTTCAACTGGAAGACATCTCCTTTTTCTGCAAATTGCTCCATTGTGTAGACGAATTGCCTTAGTTGTTCAGCATCATGGAGAGACGACATCGATTTTTGACATTAAGAATCGAAAAGGTTTTCTTTCAAAACTTAGAGCATTATTTACATTGATTCCTGAGAACCTGGCATTTGGATTCGTTAACCATTATTTTGTTCTTGATAATAGAGTGACTGATTATTTCCCAAGCTCATTTAAAGGTACTTATTCTGTACAGACTACAGGTGTTGATCCTGACCTTTTCAAGCCGATCAATAAAAATGAAGCTCGAAGAATGTTAGGTTTGGCTGAAGATAAAATGTATATCCTCTATATTGGAAGGATTGGAGATCATAAAAGGTTTGATTTACTTTTAGACGTTTTCAGGGAGTTAAAACAGGAAAGAAATGATATTCAGCTTCTTGTAGCCGGAAATCGACCGGGAGACCAGTATGAAAAAGAAGCAAGAGAAATGGAGGGTATCATTTATGGAGTGATAAGTCAAACAGAAATATATAAATACCTGTCAGCGGCTGATGTTTATGTTCTACCTGGTTTAAAATCGATTCATACTTTTGGAGGTGTAGGAATGCTTCCTCTTCAAGCGGGTTTATGTAAAACTCCTGCTGTAGGGGCAACTTTAGAGTCTGTAAAACAGGATAAGGATTATCAAATAGGGATTTATGCTAATGGGAAAGAAGCTATAAAAGAAGGAATAATCGATGTCTTAAAAGGTTCATTCCCTGTAAATCATCTAAGAGAAAACATAATAGAAAGGTTTTCCTGGGAACAAATCAGTGTGAATACAAGATCTGTTTATTTAAAAATACTTCTTAAGAGATTATAAGAAATGTTATATATAACAATAATATTTATAATAATTCTTCAACTCGGAAAAAAATATCCGGAAATGGCATTCTGGATTTTATTTAATCTATATTATGATCCGGGTGGGTACATCAGGCACTATATAGGCGTAGATATTATTGGTAGAGTAAATACGAGTGATGTTTTAACCATACTTATTATACTTTATATTTTATTTCTGGATAGAAATAATTACTTTAAATTGAACAACAGCATGAAAGAACTTATAACGTTATTCATTATTTTTCGGCTTTATTATATTTTTATTTATGGAATGCTGATTCCTCTGATGAATGATTATTTGGATTTATCAACATTTTTCATCAAAAATAGATCAATTTTCAGGCAAGTTGTCATTCTGATTGGATTTTATAGGTTTTTCCAGCAAGGCGCAATCAGCTTCTATAGGGTTGTTTTAATTACTGGTTTTGTTTGTTTAGGTCTGTTTTTAGTAACATTGATTACAAATATCCCATTATCTCCCGTAAATAGTATTAGTAGATATAATGCTCAAGGAGGTCCAATAAGATTCTACATGGCTGGATATGGACTATTCCATGTTACATATGCCTGGGCAGTCATTTTCTTATTTATCAAAGGATATATAAAAAACTGGAAATTTCCTAATTCAAACTTGTTACTTATTACAGGATGTATGATGATATTAGTATTATTGTTAACATTAACAAGACGGGTTTATTTAGAGATTATTTTCAAACCATTTATTATCGCCTTTATAATGGCTAGATTGTTTAGAACTTCATGGGTAACAATTATAAGAAGAATATTTGCTCCTGTAATTGTTATTATATGTGTATTATTGATACTTTTCCCCAGCAGTTTTGGCAATTCGACAGATTTGATTAAGGACATATATTACCTGGTTACAACGGGATCTGATACTCGCGGAGAAGTGGATTATCGAGTAAGCGGAGGTGGTGGATTAAATGAAGCAAAAGATTTTATCTCAGAGAATTTAATACTTGGTTCAGGTTATATTCCGCTGACTTATGATGAAATTCAGGAAATTAAGTACTCGGAAAGGGATGAATTTATAGTAGGTGCTGATGCCTCTGCTGAAGTATGGTTTTGGGGGAGTCTTTTCAGGTTCGGGTTATTAGGGTTTTTTTTATGGTTGCCAATATTAATTTTATTTATTAAAATAAGTATAAATGCGTATCGGATATTGAGAATTAATCCAAAATACTATTTTGAAAAATATCCGGTAGAAGGCATGATGATCATCGGCACATTTATATATTTGATTGAAATGTTTACAACAAATATTTATGCATTTGGAGTAGATTTTGGAAACAATATTTTTATTCAGCTTATGATTCTCATAACAATAAGAGAAAATTATAAAAAAGATATTTTGTTGCTAATTAATAAACAAAATATTAATTCAAAATTAGATTAATGCATTTAAATAGGAAAGTAGGTTCTAAATAAATATGAATTCAATTTATCAAGTGCTGCAATTACTTTATCTTGAGAGGGATCAATAGTGAGGAAATTAAAAGATATATATGTAACAAAACCAGATTTACCTGATTTTAATGATTTTATTAAATCTTTGGAGCAGATATGGGAATCTGGCTGGCTGACCAATATGGGAACATTTCATAACAGGCTGGAAAAAGAGCTGAAAGACTATTTGGGAATTGAAAATATCTCCTTATTCTGTAATGGTACTATCGCCTTAATGACAGCTCTCAAAGCCCTGGATATTGAAGGAGAAGTAATTACAACTCCTTATAGTTTTGTGGCGACTGCACACTCAATTGTCTGGAATGGATTAAAACCTGTATTTGTGGATGTGTTGCCAGGAAATGGAAATATGGATCCTGAAAGAATTGAAGCCGCGGTAACTCCTCATACTTCTGCAATTATGCCCGTGCATGTTTATGGCAATCCTTGTGAAGTGGAGAGAATACAAGAAATTGCGGATAAGTATCATCTGAAGGTTATATATGATGCTGCCCATGCTTTTGGTGTTAAGAAAGATGATAATTCAATTCTGAATTCTGGTGACCTGTCAGTCTTAAGTTTTCACGCAACCAAAGTATTCAATACTATCGAAGGCGGTGCAATTATCAGCGATTCTGCTGAAATGAAACTTAAGATCGACCGACTGAAAAACTTTGGCTTCGTTAATGAAGAAGTAGTAGTGGGGATTGGGATCAATGGTAAAATGAATGAATTGCAGGCAGCCTGGGGAATTCTCAATCTAAAGAATTATGAAAAGAGTATTGCTATACGGAAAGATATTTTTGAGTACTATTATAAAAAAATTAAACATATTGACGGTTTAAAAATAATTATTCCCCCGGAAAACGTTGAATGCAATTTTTCATACCTACCCTGTATAATAGAAGATAACTACAGGTTAAGCCGGAATGAATTATATAATAAATTGCGAAAAGAGAGTATTTATGCAAGGAAATACTTCTATCCCTTGATAAGTGAATTTCCCGTTTATAAAGAGTTGGAAACTGCAAAGCCTGAGAACTTACAGATTGCTTATGAGCTATCAAACAAGATATTGTGCTTACCTATTTCAACAAATCTTACTAAAAAAGATTTAAATATAATATGTGCAATTCTCTAAAAAAGTAAGGAATACGAATGAAGGAAAAAATAATTATCTGGGGCTCGAAAAATCATGCAAGATATACAATTGATACTATTGAGAAAGAGGATAAGTATAAAATTGAATGTCTTTATGATCCTACTTTGAATGATGATATTGAGGTTTACGGTTATCATGTATTTGGAATACAAAAAAGTTTTTCGGAAATAGTAAGAAGCAAGGATATTTTTGGGGGTATTATTGCAATTGGCGATAATTGGGTAAGAAAATTAATGTATGATGAAATAGTAAAATCAATACCCGATTTTAAATTTGTTAGTATTATTCATCCAAATGCACAAATTGGAAGGAACACTATAATTGGAGATGGGGCATTAATAATGGCAGGAGTAATTGTAAATACCGATGCACAGGTGGGGAAATGCTGTTTCTTAGCAACAAAGGCTTCATTAGAGCACAATTGTATCATGCGGGATTTTTCGAGTATCTCGGCTGGAGTTATCACTGGGGGACACACAGAAATCGGTGAACTAAGTGCCCTGACATTGGGAGTAATTACTTTTGACCATGTTAAGATTGGTAATCAATCCGTTATAGGTGCTGCTTCGCTGGTTACCAGGGATATTCCCGACAATGTAGTTGCGTATGGAATCCCCGCTAAAATTGTCAGGAAAAGAAAGCCAGATGAGAAGTATCTTAATCCCTCTGAGTGATTCTTTCACAAGAAAAACAGGCTATTACTCGGGCAGCCAGAAATGAGAAATAATGAACTACCCTTTTAGTAATTCAGTAAAGATTCAATTTTCAATCTGATCAACTGCTATAGTGTTACTTTTGTGTAAGAGCCTGTCAAATCTGACTTCTCGTTAACTATCATATGTATTTATTTATGGAATAATAAAATTTTATGAAAATGGAAAACAGAATATATTCGGCAATGTTTGATCAGCGGATCAACACTGATGATCCAGGCAAATTTTAAAAGAGGAAATTATGAATGATTTATGCTCAATTGTAATACCGGTTTACTACAATGAAGAATCAATAAATAAAACAATAACAAAATTGAAGGAATCTGTTATTGAAAAATCAGATCACTCTTTCGAAATTGTTTTTGTGGATGATGGTTCCGGAGATGACTCTTTCAAGAAATTAATTCAGGCAAAAGAAAGTTCTGGTCTTGATATTAAGATAGTTAAGCTTTCAAGAAATTTCGGACAAAGGGCTGCAATGCTGGCCGGTATGAAATATTCTTCAGGTAAATACATCGTAAACATTTCTGCTGACCTGCAGGATCCACCGGAACTGATCCATGAAATGCTGGATACTTTGGTAAATGAAGATTATAAAATGGTCATTGCTCATAGAGAAAACAGAAAAGAGTCTCTCTATCGCAGATTCACCTCCAGAATCTTTTATGGATTGTTAAGAAGATTGTGCTTTCCACAAATGCCGGAAGGTGGATTTGATTATTTTATGATCAATGAAGAAGTAAAAGATATCCTGTTAAACTCTAATGAAATCAATGCCTTTTTACAAGGTCAATTGTTATGGACTGGGTACAAGTATAAACTGCTGCCATATACTCGTCAAAACAGGGAAGATGGCAAATCAAAATGGACTTTTTCAAAAAAGATTAAATTAGTAATTGATAGTATAATGAGTTATTCTTATTTTCCTCTGAGATTGATGTCAATCTCTGGATTCATAATTGCTTTTATTGGTTTTATTTATGCATTAATTATCGTTTATGGACGTATATTCGGTAATCTGCCATTTAAAGGCTGGGCACCTCTGATGATACTTATTTTGATTTTGTCTGGATTCCAGATGATCATGCTGGGAGTTATCGGTGAATATCTCTGGAGAGCTTTAGATCAGGTCAGAAACAGACCAAAGTATATTGTGGAAGAGGTGGTGGAGTGAGTGAGGGAATGAAGGGGAGAAGAGGAGAAGGGGAGCGAAAACTGACGGCAAGGAGAAAATTGAAGGTTGGAAGGTTTGATGGTTAGAAAGTTAGACAATTTAAGAGAAGATAATGCGAAAATACGAAGACACTAAAAATGGACGACTGGACGAATTGACTGACGGAGGGTTTGATGAATAGAAAGTTAGATAAACATAGGATGAAAATGCAAAGAAATGACTAAAAAATCAAATAAATTAAACAAATTAATCAGTGTACTCTGTGTCTCTGTTGTGAAAAATATCCGAGTTACGGATATCTTGCTTCAAATTCCGAGTTTCCAGTCTCGAGTCTCCAGTCTCGATTTCAATTTCCGAGTTCCGAGTCTCTAGTTCCAGGTTCCGAATATATGAAACCCCTTCTAATCCAATTTTCCAAGTACAGCATCGTGGGACTTATTAACCTGGTTTTCACTTTTGCGATTTATTGGTTGTTACTAAAAGTAATATTAGTTCACTACAATATTGCTCTAACAGTTTCCTGGGCAATGGGTGTTGTGCTTACTTATGTAATAAATTTCTCCTGGGTTTTCAAACCTGAGGAAAAACTTGAATTTCGTAAAAGACTCTGGAAATATGTTACTATATATATTATTTCTTATGGAATGAATATACTCGTTTTGGATTTTTTAGTAAAAAGTATGGAATATGATCCACTATTTCTACAATTTGTGATAATTCCACTAATAGTTTTAATAAATTTTACAGGTATAAAATATTGGGTTATGAAATGAAGAAAGTATTGAATCATAAGTTATTCAGGTTAAGTATTCTCTTAGTTATGTTTCTGTGGTTCTTTAGTGGTGTGTTTCCAATTACCAGATTTGAAAGCGATTCCATGGGAATCTGTAATGGCTGCTATGAGATAATCAATAGCGGTGACTGGGGAGCCAATTTTTTCTCTTATTCTTATGATATGCAGGCAGGGACATACTGGTTCATTATAATATTCATGAAATTGCTTGCGTTGCCTGCATCAGTAGTGTATTCGATTTTATCTGCAATATTCGGGATACTTTGCCTGATTTTAATATCGAACTTGATATCAAAGATACTTAATAAGGATTTTATTTTAATTTTATTAGTTTTATTCCTGTTTCAGGAAGTGTACTCTATCAGTTTTTACGCCAATAGTACAGTATTTGCAGCATTTTTCTGGCTTCTAACTTTCAATATTGTTTATTCGGGCAAAGGAAAATGGGTATATCCTATAGCTGTGATCTTATTAGCTGTCGCTTTTTGGTGCAGGGTTGATGTGGCTTTTGCCATGACAGGTATATTACCATTATTGTGGTTGAAAATTGATTTGAAGCGAGCAATAATAATTTCATTAATAATTGGAATCTGCACTGTTTGTTTGGGATTGCTACTAATGTATTTGAGCAATGTAAATATTCAAGGTTTCCTGCAATATTCCAATTTGGGGGGAATTACTTATAGGAGTTCTTCTGACATTGGATTTTTGAATATAATTTCCTTGAAATCTCATTTTGCTTTCTTTTCGGCTTTAGTTATACTTCTGGTAATAATTGGCCTTTTCATTTTGCTAAGAGAAAAACAATTCAAATTAGTACTTTTAATCTTAATCCCAACCACAATATATTATATGTTCAATCTCAATTTTACCTGGGCAGCTAAGCACCTTTATTATTATTCAATATTTTGGGCGATACCAGTTGTTTATGCCGTACACTATTCTTTAAAAAATAAGATTATGAGATTAATAATAGTAGTTGTATTCGTCTTGCAATATTTAGTTGGATGGCAGGTTAACTTTAAATCATTACCATGGCAGTTTAAGGATTATGCTGTACTGTATCCAGAACCAGAATATACAAAACTGGTTAATTTTCCTATATCTTTGAGTAAAATATCTGAGATTAACCTTGTATTGGGATCTGGAACAAAGATTCCAACAGCAGATGAGATGATGATGTCATCTGGGTTAGTTTTTTCTCCTTTGATGTGGAAAAATCTTAAAACGAAATACAAGAACAGCTTCAATTATTTAGAAGAACAACTTGATATGCAACTACCGGTGTTCTATATATCGACATCACAAAGCAGCAATCAACACATTCTAAATGTTCTTTTAGAGAATGGATGGAGTTACTTACCTGATGAAACCGCAAAATATGGTTTTGATAAGTGGCATGACTTTCAAAAGGAAAATAGAATAGCAAAAGTTTATATCAGTAACTTTGACCGGGATACGGATAATTTTATGACGAACTTCGCCAAACTGGGACAAAGTGAATTCCATCATATTGCAATATGGGATTGGGAGAATTACCTGCTTCGAGAAAATATGGCAGAGATAGCAGAACCGGTTTCAGACTTTGTGTATGAAATTTGTCTTG
This sequence comes from Saprospiraceae bacterium, assembly GCA_021739805.1. The sequence goes on from JAIPBB010000002.1 coordinate 47,056, forward strand.
AGGACACGACTTCTGGAAAACTAGAAAACCCGACTACTCGACTGCTTGACGACAATACTATGTGAAGAAAAAAGAGAATAATATTAAATGAAGATTAGTACATATGAAGAATTAAAGGTTTTTGAGATAGCTTTTGCTTTAGCGAACAAAGTTTTTGAACAAACTAAGTCATTTCCAAGAGATGAGAAATATTCACTAACAGATCAAATCAGGAGGTCATCAAGATCAATATGTGCTAATATTGCTGAAGCGTTTAGTGCCAGGAAATACGAAAAAAGCTTTGTCTCAAAGATGGTCATAGCACAATGTGAAGCAACAGAGACTCAAGTCTGGTTGAAATTTGCCTTAGAATATGATTATTTAACAGAAAGTGATTTTATGATATTATATGAAGAATATGGACATATTGTTGCGATGATAATTAACATGATTAATAATTCGGATAAATGGATTCTTTAATTTCAAGAAGTAAGGAAGGTAAGTTTCGAATTCTCAAGTAGTCAAGTTTTCGAGAAGTCATGAAGTCAATTAAGAAAATGAATAAAGCAATTGCAATAATCAATCCTTCCGGACTGGGAGGGGCTGAAAAGAGATATATAGCATTATTTGACTATTTTCAGAAAAAGGATGAAAATATATATCTGATCATTAATGAGGGACTTTTATATCTGGCACAGCAAAAGGGCTTGATCTGCAGCGATAAAAGAGTACTTTCAATCCCTATCTGTGGAGATAAAGCTAAGGATTATAATTCCGGAAGTATTAAGAATAATAAAGAGATCATTGGAATAAAAAAGTTATTAGGTAGTTACATCTCTTTATACAAATCATATATCCGCTGGCTGTACTTCAAAAAAGAAGTGAGTGCAGTTATCAGAGTTAATGAGATCAGCACGATTTATACCGTATGGCTGGCTGGTATCTGGCTGACGCCATTAATGAGAAAACTTCACCTGAGATTGATTCATAGCTTCAATGACAGCGGCTTCAGCAGCATTTCTCCAAATTTTGTTAATTACTTTAGGTCAGAGTATAGAATATTGAAAAAGGCAGATTTGGTTGATTGTCTTTCTTCACGTTTAAAATCAGGATTAATTGATAAAATTAAATTTTTAGATGGACCAAAATTGATAGTATCTCCCTGCAGTTTTATTGATTATTCAAATTTATTTGCCGAAGAAAAAGAAAATATTATAATTTTCTGTGGGAGACTGGAAAAAATAAAGAATCCACTGTTATTATTTCAATCTTTAAATGAAATTAAAGAAATTATCAAGGAAATGGACTGGAAAATTTATATTATCGGTACAGGTTCTTTAGAAGAAGAAATGAGATTCTACATCAATGAACATGAATTGGAATGCGTTAGAATGCTGGGATATATACCTGATCCACAGAAATACTTGAGAAAATCCAAAATATTCATCTCAATTCAGCAGGAGGATAATTATCCCAGCCAGGCACTTATGGAAGCAATGGCCTGCGAAAATGCCATTATTGCCAGTGATGTAGGGGATACAAGGTTACTTATCGATGATAACTGTGGAAAATTAGTTAGATTAGATGTGAAAAAGCTGAGTAATAGTATCAAAGTAATGATATCTAATCCTGAAGTACTTGCCCAATATGGAAGAAATTCCCGAATCAAAGTTATGGAAAATCACACAATTAAAAAATTCGCTACTTATGTGAAGAAGATCATGGAATGAAAAGCGCACGATTAACTATATTTTTAGTATTATTTAATGACAGACAACATATTCCACGTTTAGTGGAATCATTAAAAAAGCAAAGCTGCCAGGATTTCCAGGTCTGGGCTCTTGATAATAATTCACCAGATGATTCGGTTATAGTACTAAATGAATTATATCCTTCCGCTGAGATTTTTCGCTCGGAGGAAAATCTGGGATATGCAGGTGGCAACAATCTACTTTTTAATTTACTGATTAAAAAAGGCTCCTCCGATTATGTTGCTGTTCTGAATACTGATATCGAATTAGAAAATAATTTTGTGGATTTCAGTTTAAGTTTTTTAGAGGTTCATCAGGATTTTTCCGGTTTTGCCCCTTTAGTTTATTATGGCAAAGAAGATCATCGGACGAGTCAAATACAATGTCTGGGAATTAATGCGAATTTTATCAAAGCACAGGCAATATTACATATTCCAGTTGAAATACCAACCAGTGAGATTGTTGTTGATGGATTACCAGGATGTTCATTTGTGTTCAGAACAAGTGATATTCCCGATAAGATACTTTTCAATTCTGAAGGTTTTATGTATGGAGAAGAACTTGACCTGGCTTACCGATGCTATCAGAAAGGTATCAAACTGGCTGCTAGTACCGGAACATGTGTATGGCATCATCATGATTGGAGCCCAAAGAATACAAAAGGAATAAGATTCCAGTATTACTATATGATGAGAAACAGGATTCTTTTCTATTTCAGGTACCGTAAGATATTCTCATTTCTCTTCTTTCTGGTAAGAGAGCTTTTCCTTTATCCCTTACGTTATCGCTGGCTGAATCGCTTGGCAGGATCCAAACTGGTTTATTACTATTATCTGGGGATCAGGGATGGATTGTTGAAGAAGAAGGGGAGAGTGGGGTATGAGTTTGAGTGATCGAGGGAGCGACTTCACGAAAACACGAGAGCACGAGGGCACGAAGGTGACTGCAAGTAGTAAATTGAAGGTTGGAAAGTTAAATGGTTAGTAAGTTAGATAATTTTAGAAAAAAAAATGCGAAACACATAAACACGACTGAACGAAGACAAGTTGTTCCGTTTTCATTAAGTCTATCAGTCAGGTTTTCAAGAAGTCAAGACGTCTATAAGTTGCTCTCTGTGCTGAAAATTTCCCGAGTCTCTAGTCTCCAGTTTCGAGTCTCGATAACGTAGTGAAAATGAAAATATTAGTAACAGGTAGTCGAGGACAACTCGGACAGTCCATTCAAAGAATCAGTGATGATTATAATCATCAATTTGTTTTTACAAATGTGGATGAATTAGATATTACAAATAGGCTGATAATCGATGAGTATTTTTCTAAATTAAAACCAGATATTGTTATTAACTGTGCCGGTTACACTAACGTGGAAAAAGCAGAATCTGAACCAGAAATTGCATATAACATTAACTGCCAGGCAGTAAAAAACCTGTCGGACATTTCTGAAAAATATAGTATCAAACTTATCCATATCTCTACTGATTTTATTTTTGATGGAAATCAGAATGTTCCCTATACTGAAGAATATCTGCCAAGCCCGATTAATATTTATGGTATGACGAAATATGAAGGTGAAAAAGAACTGCTCAAATATATGACAGAGGGAATTATACTACGATCAAGCTGGCTCTTTTCTGAATATAGGCATAATTTTGTGAAAACAATATATAATCTGGCTCGGAATAAGTCGGAATTAAAAGTCGTGAATGATCAATTTGGGTCACCAACTTATGCAGGAGATTTAGCAGTAACAATTCTTGAAATGATTCAGAAGGATAACTGGGGCAATTGCCCACAAATTTACCACTATTGCAATAGCGGAGTTGCCAGCAGGTTTGAGTTAGCACAGGAGATTGTAAATATCTGCGGATTTAACTGTAAGATCATTCCCGTTTCCACGGAAGAGTATGGAGCAAAAGTCATACGTCCTAAGTACTCTGCTTTAGATACTTCGAAGATAAGAAGGGAGTATTCTTTGAATGTTAGACCGTGGAAGGAAGCTCTGGGGGAGTGTCTTTCTATTATCGAAACTCGTGACTCGGTACTTGAAACTCGGAATTCTAAAATCTAATCAAATACAAGGAGGAAACATGATTCATAAAGATTTAGATGTCTGGAAGATAAGTATCAATTTAGTTACAAATATCTATCAGATCACTAAAACTTATCCTAAAGATGAAATGTATGGTATTTGTTCTCAAATCAGGCGAAGTGCAATATCAATCCCTTCAAACATAGCCGAAGGTGCAGCAAGGAACTCTCCAAAAGAGTTTATTAGGTTCCTAAATATTTCTTCAGGTTCTTTAGCGGAATTGGAAACTCAATTGATTATAAGCAAGGAGCTTGATTTTATAAACAAAGAAAAATTAAGCCAGCTTGAAATGGAAGTAACAAGAATTGGAAAAATGTTACAGGGTTTAATCCGGTCTCAAAGGAAAAAACTGGATGAATAGTTACGTGTCTCCAGTTCCCAGTCTCAAGTCTCCAGTCTCGAATAAAAAATTGAAACTAATTTACCTTAACATCGGCCTCAGCTCCGTCTTCGATTCTCAGGTTCTTGAGTTATTAGAAACTTACGAACGTAGTCGTAAGTTTGAAGATATTATCCTGCTTTATGGTTGGAGAGACCAATCTGAAATTATAATGATAAAGAAAAAGTTTGAACAAAATTCAATCAGGTTAGTTTTCTTTAAAACATATCCGAGTTTCCCAGTAATCTCCTGGCTAACAATTAACTCTATGGCATCTAAATTGCTGGATATTTCCAATGTAGAGGATTATACTATACACGTTCGTGGTGAAGTGCTTGGGTATTATTTGCATAAAGCATACAAGTTAATTGGTTGTAAAATAACAAAATTATTAGTTGATGTAAGGGGAGCTTCAATTGAAGAGATTCAGATTTATGCTTCTTTGCCAGCGATCTTTAAGAAAATTAAGGTTTTATTAAATATGAAAGCATTATATTATCTGAGAAATAATAGAGCTAAAATGTCTGTTGTATCCCAGGCACTAAAAGATTATTTGATAGCCAAGGGATTTATGGAAGAAGATGTAATGATAAGCCATTGTCTGGCTGGAAAAAAATTCTATTTTGATCCTGAGAAAAGAGTGAGAGTAAGAAAAGAATTAAATTTGTCTGATGATGATGTATGTATTGTATTTTCTTCGGGAAGTAGTGCCAATTGGCAAAACTCTGAAGTAATCAATGATTTAATAAATTCTAATGATAAAATGAAAATACTCAACCTGTCCCGAAAGCAAATCAATCATAATAGAGTTATTAATAGATTTGTACCATATAAAGAAATGACCGGATACCTTTGTGCTGCAGATTATGGCCTAATTATCCGCGATGATAACATTGTAAATAATGTTGCTTGTCCTGTAAAACTGGTTGAATACTATTCGTGTGGTTTACCGGTTATTCATAACGATACAATAGCTTTAATCAGAAATTATGACTTTCTTTCTGCTAAATCTACAACAATGGATGAGATTACTGGTCTTGATCTACATGCATTTGATATTGATCGATGCCAATTAAGTAATGTTGCATTAAGTCTTTTTGGAATTGATAGGATTTCTTCTATCTATAGGCAAACTTACAGTGTCCTATAAAATACTTATTGTTTGTAGTGGCAATTATTCTTCTATAAGTCCCTTTGTATCAGAACAGGCAAATTCTCTTAAGGAGCAGGGATGCACTATTGAGTTTTTCCCGGTTCTAGGTAAAGGAGTGTTTGGCTATTTAAAAAATCTTAAGGGTCTCAAAAATAAAATAATTAAATTCAATCCGGATTTTGTGCATGCTCATTATGGATTATCAGGGTTACTTGCCTGCTTCCAAAGAATCAAACCTGTTATAATTACTTACCATGGTTCAGATTTGAATAAACTAAAACCAAACCTTTTTTCAATTATTGCTTCAAGATTAGCTACAGCTAATATCTTTGTTTCAGAAATGTTGTTAAAAAAAGCAATGTTAAAAAGGAGCTCAAGAAATTATGTAATTCCCTGCGGAACTGATCCGGATAAATTCTATCCCATTTCTAAAGCAAAAGCACGTAGTATTCTTAATCTTGATTACAATGCTATATATATTCTATTTACATCTGGTTTTGATAACAGAATTAAAAATTATCAGTTATGTTATGAAACAATGAAACAGATCGAAGAACAGATAATACTAATTGAATTAAAAAACAGAACTCGTGAAGATGTGCTACTTCTTATGAATGCCGCTGATTTATTGCTGCTGACTTCTTATTCAGAAGGCTCTCCACAAGTAGTAAAGGAAGCAATGATGTGCAACTGTCCAGTAATTGCTACTGATGTAGGGGATTTAAAAGAATTAACAAAAAATATGTCAGAAAATTTTATTTTGCCGTTTAATTCTTTTAAACTGTCAGAAAAAGTCACCGATTACCTTAAGGATAAACCGAATTGTATGTCTCGCGAGAGAATTCTCTCACTTGGGTTAGATATGTTATCAACGACAACAAAAATCATTGGGATTTATAGCTATATATATGAGAATGCGCCTAAATAGATTTTTGCTCAATATAGTTTAACCAGGTTAGGTTTTTTTAGTTGGGAATAGTCAGAACTTGCATAATTGCCTTGAATTATTGTATTTGTTTAACAGATTAAAATGAATTAAGACCCCAAAAATTATTAGATAAGAATCTATAATAATAAGATAAATAATTGGAGCAGGAAAATTTGAAAAATTGTTCAATTGAAAAGATAGAATATTATCTGCCAAATAATACAGTTTCTAATGATGATATTGCCGGACATTCAATAAATTGGAATTCAGATAAAATTCTGAGAAAAACAGGCATTAATACAAGACATTCAGTCTCAAAAAATCAAACATCTTTAGATATTGGTTATGAAGCAGCACAAAAAGTGTTGAAAAATTACAACATTGATCTAATTGACTTTATCATCTTCTGTACTCAATCACCTGATTACTATTTACCTCCCAATTCCTGCATTTTACAGAACAAACTAAATTTACCTACAACAATAGGTGCTTTAGATATTACGCATGGCTGCTCTGGCTTTGTATATGGACTTGCTGTGGCAAAAGGATTGATCATTGCGGGTATTGCAAAACATGTGCTGTTGATTACTGCAGAAACTTACACAAAAAAAATAAACAAGCTAGATATCGCAAACAGAACAATATTTGGTGATGGTGCATCGGCTTGTATAGTTTCTATTTGCGAGGAATTAGGTTTAGGTGAATTTGATCTCGGGACTGATGGTTCAGGTATGAATAACCTGATTATACCTAATGGAGGTGCAAGAAATGCCTATGATCCTTATGCTGAATTGATAACTGAAAGTTCAGGTAGCAAGCATACAAATAACGATCTCTACATGAATGGACCTGATATTTTTAACTTTACAATTGAGGCCGTACCAAAGACATTCAAGCGAATTCTTCAGGTTAACAATACTCCTCGTGAGGATGTTGATTATTTTATTTTTCATCAAGCAAATAAATATATGTTGAATTATTTGTGTACTCTCTGTGGAATTGATAAGGAAAAATTCTACATAGATATGCTTGACACGGGAAATACTGTTTCTTCTACTATCCCTATTGCTTATGTAAAAGCCATAGAGAATAAAAAAATAAAGTTTGGGGACAAAGTTATGTTTTTAGGATTTGGAGTTGGATATTCTTGGGGAGGAGTTATTATAACACACAATTTATGACTATGATATTGTATAATTTATAAATTTTGGAGGAATAATGAAATCTAGTGAATTTTTGTCTAAATTAGCTGAATCCATGGAGTTTGAGGATGTTGAACTTAGTATGGATACAAATCTAAATCAAATTGAAGATTATGACTCTTTTGCTTTGATGTCAATAGTTGCATTTGTGCATTCAGCTTTTGGTGTCAGGATTTCTGCAGAATCACTTGCAGAAGTTAAAACTCCTGCTGATATTATTGTAAGCTGTGGGATTAAACTTGATGATATCGACTGATTACTTTCATGATCGATTCATTCTCGTTTCTGGAGCTTATGGGGGGATTGGCTCTGCATGTGTTCGGGATCTCGACAGAAAGCATGCTAGAGTGTGCTTGTTAGGAAGAAAAATGGAGAAGCTACAAGTTCTCAAGAAGTCGCTCGAGAACTCGAGCAAACATATATGCTGCCCATTGGATCTTGTTGAGCTGGACAGCATTGGACCAACTTTGGAGGAAGTAATAAGCGAACATGGTCCCTTTTCAGGTTTCATTCATGCGGCAGGTGTAGAAAAAACAAATCCTATTCGCAAGACTACGCATGAGGATTTTTTATATATGTATAAATTAAATACAATTTCTGCTTTCGAAATTATAAAAGTACTAAATAAGTGCAGGAGAAATTATACTCAGGATTCATCCTATATATTAATTTCCAGCGTTGCGGGTATGCTTGCAACCAGGGGAAAATCATCTTATTCAAGTAGTAAGGGAGCTTTGATTGCCCTGGCAAGAACTCTAGCTCTTGAGCTTGCGGGTAAAGGTATCAGACTAAATACAATCTCTCCTGGCATTGTGGAAACTGATTTAGTGGCTAAGATGTTTGAAGCTATTCCTTCGGATCAGATACAACAGATTATTAATCATCACCCATTGGGATTAGGTTTACCTGAAGATATCTCAAATCTATGCATGTTTCTCTTGTCCAGAGAATCTAGATGGATGACTGGAAGTAATATAGTTATTGATGGAGGTTATAGCTTAGAATAATTATGAATATTCATGTATTAACTGTATCAGAAATTGAGAATATCTTAGTAAAGAAAGACGAGGCGGATAATTTAAAAGTTTATGGAAGTACATATAGTGAATTCTCTTCACTTGTATCTCAAAATTCTTTCAAGAATATGATTTGCTATGTTTATGCCGAGGAAGATGGAATTTTCCTCAGTAGGATGGTTCTTAAACCAGAAGTAATCCTTATCAATGGTTTGGATACTCAAGTTTTCTGGGCTGGAAAACTTACAAAGAATATCGACGTGCATGCTAATTTTTCACCCGCCATAATAATGCTGAAAGCCATAGAAGTTACTGGTGGAAATTTGTTGGTGGCTTCTTATTCTAAAATGGCTACTCCTATGTATAACAAGATGAAAAAAGCCAGGATGTTTCATCCTTTCTATAAAAGAACTCTTTCTACCTTTTTTATTAAGTTCGATGTCTCGCTTTTAATTAGAAAAATTGCGTTTTTCCGTTATTTGCATCCAGTTCTATCTTTATTATTGGGAATCTTGAATACTATCAATAAGCTGATCCTCTTTTCTATAATCAAAAAGTATCATGATGATATGGTTCTAATATTCGAAGATAACCTGCAGAATGAAATAATCAAGTTCATTGATGTTGGATTAAGTCGAGATTTGTCAAACAGAAATGGACATTTTTTTCAGGAGCTTACGAAATTATATGGTAAGAAAGTAAGAACACAGCCCCCCAGCTATTTCATGAACAATAAGACAGGATTCAGCGTAACACTGCATAATAAAATAACAAATGAACCTCTCATGTTTGCCTATTGCATTGTAAGTGATAGAATAATTAAACTGAAATACATTGTGGGATCGGAAAAGGAAAAAGAAGCTTGTTTAAGAAATTTATTATGTAATCTGGTCTCGTTGGCTATACAAAAAAAGTTGCTTGGAATAGAAGTGTCTTCTGATGTGGAGCGAAAAGTTATTTCTAAAATATTAAAAGGCAGCTTTTTCTATATACATAATAGAGAAAAGGAATGTCTTTCAACAATGGAAATTGATGAAACAAGATATGATTTTCAGGCTGGTATTGGAGATAATATTGCATTCTAAGATTTCTCTGGTTTCAAAAATTAATCCTTTTCTTTTCCCATCCAATTATCAGATAAGACTCCTGAGCTATCATCATGTATATGACGATTCCAATAAGAATCCCGATATCTCAGGTATCCCTGTTTCATGTATGAAAAGGCAATTTCAATGGTTATTAAGAAATGGATACACATTTATTACAGCCAGTGATGCACTTGATTGTGTTAACAAACAAAATCGCCTTTATAGATGCATTGTTATCACTACTGATGATGGGAGTATTGATAATTATAATGTCATGGCTCCACTGTTTGAAGAATTTTGTATTAAGCCAATTCTGTTTATAAATTCCAGTAATATTGGTAAACCACATTACATGAGCAGGTTGCAAATCAAGGAGCTGATTGCAATGGGTTATGAAATTGGTTCACATACTGCTTCACATATTAATTGCACAAATATGACAGATCAGATATTTACAAATGAAATTGTTAGGGATATTCAATTATTACAGGATTTACAGGGTGCTCAGGTGCGTTTCTTCGCCTTCCCGTATGGTAAAATATTTAAAGAAAATTTGTACATCAATAAACTAACCGATGAGGGGATTGAAATGTGTCTCTCTGTAAGGTTTATGTTCAAAAATAATCTATCTCCTTTATGCTGGGGACGCGATAAAGGTGAATTTGAGTTCAATAAATTTATTCTTCTTTTTTATTTTAGACCTTATATTTTATCATTCATCAATTCTATAAGAGCATTTGATAATCGATGTAATGCTTTTAAATAGTGACAAAGAAAAACAAAAATTATGAATTATTAAGAGAGAAAATTGATGACAATCCTGTTTGATATTGGACATCCGGCACATGTTCATTATTTTAAAGACTTAATAAAAAGTGAGAAAGAAAAAGGTAACAATGTCATTGTCACTGCACGTAATAAAGAAGTTACTTTTGCACTATTAGATTATTATAATATTTCGTTTCTGAAAAGAGGTAAAGGCGGGAAAAATCTGTTCACTAAGTTACTTTATCTATTCTGGGCTGATTTACTTCTTCTTTTTTATTCAAAGAGATACCACGTGGACATTTTCATTAGTTTTGCCTCTCCTTATGCTGCCCAGATTGCCTGGCTGCTCAGGAAACCTCATATTGCTTTAACTGATACAGAAAATGCACCTTTAGGTTTATTATCTTTTCTACCCTTCAGTTCTGTTGTTATTACACCTGATTGTTTCAGAAAAGATCTGGGAAATAAACATATAAGATTTAACGGTTATATGGAAACATCTTACATTAGGAAAATATTCAATAACGAAGAGAATTCCAGAATTATAGATGAACCCTATGTGATCATCCGATTTGTATCCTGGAACGCTAATCACGATATTGGTCAAATAGGATTTCATAGAGAAGATAAGATAAAATTGATCAAAGAAATCAGCAAGTTAAGAAAAGTATATATTAGCTCTGAAGCTGATTTACCTGCTGAATTACTCAGCTATAGGCTAAATATACATCCCGCTGAAATGCATCAAGTACTTTTTCATGCCGATCTTTATATTGGCGAGGGTGCTACAATGGCTTCAGAGGCTGCAATGATGGGCATTCCCACCATCTATGTAAATTCTCTTTGGACTGGTTACATAATAGACCAAGAAAAAAATGGATTGTTATTTAACCTGACAGAGATTGATGGAATCATTAAAAAATCTACTGAATTATTGAGCAGTGATCAAATAAAGTCACATCTAAAAGAAAGAGCAGTTAAAGTTATTGAATCCCAAATCGATTTAACTGGTTTCTTATCGTGGTTTATTAATAAATATCCGGAAAGTAAACTTATAATGCAGGATAATCCTGATTTCCAGTTCCAATTTAGAAAGGAAATTATCCCACAATAATAACAGGTTTTCCTATTGCTTTAGCTCCATTAGTTGTACTTTTCAGGACAACTGAACTGGAACCAATAAATGCCTCGTTGCTAATCTTTTGGCGCGGGGCTATTTTTGTTTTAGTGACCATGATTGAGGGTTTGAAGGTTGGAAGGTTGGAGGGTTTGAGGGCATGAGGGCATGAGGGCTTGAGGGTTTGAGGGTACGAGGGTTTGAGGGCATGAGGGCATGAGGGCATGAGGGCTTGAGGGTTTGAGGGTACGAGGGTTTGAGGGTTTGAAGGTTTGAATATCTACAATTCTAACTTTCTAACCTTCCAACCTTCCAACCTTCCAACCTTCCAACTTTCCAACCTTCTAACCTTCCAACCCTCCAACCCTCTAACCCTCAAACCCTCTAACCCTCCAACCCTCCAACCCTCCAACCCTCCAACCCTCCAACCCTCCAACCCTCCAACCCTCCAACCCTCCAACCTTCTAACCTTCTAACCTTCCAACCTTCCAACCTTCAAACCTTCCAACCTTCCAACCTTCCAACCTTCCAACCTTCTAACTTTCCAACGATCCAACCTTCTAACTTTCAAACTCTCAAACCTTCTATTTACTCTTCCCCGGTAAAGTCCATTTCTCTACATTATTAATCATATTTAGTATCATTGCAATAATGTGACCATATTCATGATATAGTTCATTATGTTCATCTGCATTTAAATAGTTACATTCTAATGCAAAGTCGAGCCAGGTTTGCACTTCAGCAGCTTCGCATTGAGCTATTACCAGTTTAGAAACAAAGCTTTTCTCGTATATTCTAGCTCGGAATGCCTCAGCAATATTAGCACTTACAGAACGTGATGCTCGCATTATTTGATCAGTAAGAGAGTACATTTCCTCTCGGGGTAAATTTCGTGTATAACGAAAAATTTCCATCGCCAATTTAAAAGATAATTTATAAACATCTAATTCTTTGTGAGTAGTGAATTTCATATTAAGCTCGTTCTTATATTATTATCAATACTTAAAATTATCCTCCAACCCTCCAACCCTCTAACCCTCAAACCCTCCAACCCTCCAACCCTCCAACCCTCCAACCCTCAAACCCTCAATTTCAACCGATTATCTTCGCTGGATTTCCTACAGCTTTAGCTCCATTAGGAATATTTCTCAAGATAACAGATCCTGAACCAATATATGCCTCGGTTCCAATTTTCTGGTGCGGGGCTATTGTTGTTTTAGTGCCCATTGTTACCAGATCTCCTAGTTTCACATGACCGCCCAGATCAGTATGTGGCATCAGACTGCAGAAATTTCCAATGCTGCAGTCATGCCCGATTACTGACCCAATATTGATGAATACTGATCTCCCGATTACTATATTCGTAGTTATTACAACATAAGGTGAAATCAAACATCCTTCGCCTATTTCCACATTAAGCCCGATTACTGCTGTGGGGTGGATAAATGGATAAAACTTCACCTTACTCTTAAGATTATTAAATACTTTTTCTCTGATGTGAACGTCACTGATGGCAATTATAACCCAGGAATTTTCAGGAAATGCATAATCAATTTCCGAGCCTAAAACCTGAAATGGTGAATTGTAACCTTGCAGGGCATCCTTATTATTATCCAGATAACCTATTACCTGATAATCCCGCTCCAGTTCCGGGATCAGGGTCAGCCAACTGCCAATCTCGCGTCCTAATTCTCCCGCTCCGATTATATATAAATTCTTTTTAGCCATTTTATTTCCTTACTTTTTTCATTCTATCAGAAACCCCGGCTTGCTCTACAATTTCCAGATATACCGGTATTTTATATGGCGCTAATAATCCATGACAATATTTACGCATTCTATTCTTAAACAGATTCATATCTTCTCTTTCTTTAAGAGCTATAGTCGCTTTTACTACTTCACCCAGCAAAGGATGTTCTTTTGCTGAAACAGATGCATCTATCACGTTATCCATTCCCATCAGTACGTCCTCAACTTCCTGAGGAAAAACCTTTCTGCCACCTACGTTGATCATATCTGTTTCCCTTCCCAGAATATGCAGCCATTCACCTTCACGTTCCACCAGATCACCAGTACAATACCACCCATCCTTCTGCATCTGATTTTCATAGTTAAGATAACCCAGAAATGATAAACTGGATTTCAGATATAAGATAGAATCAATGATCTTAAATTCTACCTGTGCCGGATCAAATTTCAGCAAGCGGGGATTATCAGGATGGGTTCTGGATGAGGGACTGCCCATTTCAGTGCTGCCATATTTCTGGATCAGCCTGATCATTTCGGGAATTATGTTTTTCAGTTTTTGCAGAGTTGATTCCGGCATCTTTTCCGAACTGAATACGATTATTTCCAGATCATGGAAAGCCTGTCTCAGCTCAGAATGCTGCAGGAGCATAAAATTAAGAAAACTTGGGGTTGCCGAAAGAACCTGAACTCCATAATTTGAAACTACTTTCAAGACTTGTGCTGGACTGAAATCATCCGGAACAATTAAACATCCTCCGGAAAAAAGAACGTAAAAAAGATTATCAAAACCTGCCAGGTGATCAAAAAGTAAAACAGAGCAGGTTCTAAAAGCTTTCTTGGTCCTTGTATATTTTTCCAGAAGCTTGTCAAAATTATGTAACGCTGCTTTTGGCTTTCCACTGCTGCCACTGGTGAAGAAAATTATTCCTGCTCCTGAAAAGCGGGGAATGATCATGGGATCAATCATGGATATTGTTTTTAATTCAGGATCAATCAGAATACTGGCTCCGGTAATTTCAATAATATCAGAGATTGGCAGACCACTTGAAGAAACAGGAACTGCAATACACTTCTTTGCAGTCAGGGCAAGTAGTAATCCGATATTATTTAGTTCATAACCACCCTGATGTACGACTACGCTACCAGGTTGAACATGCCTCAGTAAATATTGCCACTCTTCAATATTGACCAGAAGATCCCGATAAGTGTATTCCTGTCCGAACCTGATCAGAAAAGTTTTATCTTTATGTGAGATTATTCTGTCTAAGAGAACATCCAGCATTAACTGATTCCACCCAAAAAGATTATTTGCCCGGTAATAAAATCACTCTTTTCCTGAAAAAAGAAATCTATGCAATTCGATATATCTCGATATTCACCAAAACGTTTCACTGCCTGCCTGTTAAGCAGTGCTTCGATCTTTGCTGCCGGCACATTGCGGATCAGGTCTGTTTTTGTTGGAGTGGGACCTATGCCATTAACCGTAATTCCATAATCTGCCAGTTCACGTGCCAGAATCCGGGTCAGAGATTCTATAGCTGCTTTGGAGGCTGCATATATTGATTCACCTTCCAGGTTCAGGGGAGTAGCAACTGTGGCAAAATTTACAATTCTGCCAAAATTATTGCTTTTCATCAATTTTGCTGCTTCCCGGCAAAAAAGGAATGTGCCGAAAACATTGGTACGAAATACTTTTTCGACTGTACTCATTGGCGTTAACAGGCTATGATTCATGGTGGCTATGCCTGCATTATTAATTAAATACTGTAATTTTACACCTGATTTCCCAAGGGTTCTGAACATGGATATTACTGCCTGTTCATCACCTACGTCTAAGCTGTAATGCTGATAACTGTTATGCTTGAGGTCAGAATCCTGACGCGAACAACCGATCACTGAGAATCCCTTTTCCAGGTAATATTCAGCTAAATAGCGCCCTATACCTTTGCGGGTTCCGGTTATCAGGATTGTTGACTGGTCCACTATAGTTGCCTTTTGATAAATTCTGTTATAGTTGAAATTGATTGAAATGGGGAGTTTTGCAGAGACAAAGCTTTCTCGGAGGTGAGATCAATCTGATATCCTGCTCCCGAGAAATAAGATTCCAGATCTACTATTATATTGACTATACCCATTGAATCTAAAATTCCATCAGCCCCGTACAATATACTATCATTATCTAATTCACAGACTATTTCCTGTGAAGTAAGATAATCTTTTAAGACTTTAAATACTATTTGAGTTACGTTTTCCATTTTTTCACCTTTATAGCTGATACATATTTCAACTATTTTAACGTCAAGGATAATTTTGCAAATAGCAATTCTGGTGATTGGAGACTGTTCACTTTTATACCACCTTTTTCAATAACTTATGCTGAATAATATCAATAATAATGCACAATTATTGTTTTCTGGCAATTACAGTTCAAGTTTGTACATTTATAAGTATCTATTATAAGGTCAC
>JAIPBB010000126.1 GCA_021739805.1 Saprospiraceae bacterium
GAATAAACTAAATAAGGAGGAAATGTAATGATATATGAAGCCTCAACATTTGCAATAGTTTTATTTCTGGTTTTTGTAGCCTTAGTTCTTGGCTTATCGTTTTATTTTGCCAGAAAAACTAAATCCGCCAGCGGTTATTTTGCTGCAGGTGGAACAATTCACTGGGCAGTTAACGGAATCGCATTTGCCGGTGATTATTTATCTGCAGCCTCTTTCTTAGGGATTTGCGGAATGATTGCATTCTCAGGTTATGATGGATTTTTATATTCCATTGGTTATCTTGCAGGATGGGTTGTTGCATTGTTCTTAGTTGCAGAACCTCTAAAACGTTTAGGTAAATTTACGTTTACCGATGCATTAGATGCAAAATTTAATTCAAAAGGAATTCAGTTTACAGCAGCTTTAAGTACACTAATTGTTTCATTATTCTATTTAATACCACAAATGGTAGGTGCAGGAGCTCTTGTTAAACCTTTGTTAGGTTTGGAGCATTGGGTAGGTGTTGTAATAGTTGGTGTAATTGTAATTACTATTGTTGCAACAGCAGGTATGACATCAACAACCTATGTTCAATTTCTTAAAGGTAGTTTACTAATAATTTTTTCTACCATACTAGCAGTTTATATCTTCAATAATGGACTAAATCTAACACCAGTTCAAGGCGGACAAAATTATCATAAATTTATCGAACTTAGTGAAGGCGATATGCAAGGTTATGAGATTGTAGATAATATTGATGTAAAAGATCATCATTTCTATAAGATGGAAAAAGAAGGCATAATGCGTTGGTTCCAGTTTGCTGATGATAAATATGTTGAAGTTCTTTCAAAAACAATAACTGCTGATGATAAGGTTTTATACAATGGAAAGCCAAAAGAAGAAGAAGCATTTTTTCAGGTTGGTCATTTAAGCAAAATTGTCGTTGTTGAAAAGGGAGTTGAAAAGGAAGTTGAAAAAACAGGTCCATTGGGTCCATTCAAGTTTTTATCTACAATTGGATCTGAGGGAACTGTTATAATAAGATTTGTGAAAGAAAGTTTTAGTAATGGCGAAGACAAGGTTACAGTATGGCGACAGCAAGAAACTGCCGGTAAAGATATGTTAATGCCTGGTCTTAAGTTTACGAATCTTAGAGAAAAGACTCCAATAGGTAAGATTAATTTTATCTCATTAATGCTTGCATTATTCTTAGGAACTGCTTCATTACCACATATTTTAATTCGTTATTATACTGTTCGAAGTCAGAAAGCTGCCAGGAAATCAACTATTGTGGCAATTGCTGCAATTGGATTCTTCTACATTTTAACTCTTTTCATGGGATTAGGAGCTTCAGTTAATGGTGTTCTTGATGTTGAAAGTAGTAATATGTCGGGGCCACTTCTTGCAAAAGCATTTGGAATAGGTTTGTTCTCGATAATATCGGCTATAGCGTTTGCAACTGTTCTTGGGACTGTGAGTGGATTAATAGTAGCTTCATCTGGTGCAATCGCCCATGACTTTATCGATAAGTTTTTAGGCAAAGAACTTACAGATAAAAAGAAGGTATTTGCAGGAAAAATAGCTGCTTTCGCTGTTGGTGGAGTTGCAATTCTATTAGGTATTTTATTTAAAGGTATGAATGTTTCATTCCTGGTTGGATGGGCTTTTGCTGTTGCAGCATCAGCAAATCTTCCGGCTATTCTGATGGTATTATTCTGGAAGAAAACAACAGCAAAAGGTGTTTCATGGTCAATTATTGTTGGTATTGTTACTGCACTCGGAATTATTATAACAGGTCCTTCAATTGGTGAACAATTCTTTGGAATTTTACCCGAAAATGCAATTCAACCATTAGATTCTCCAGCTATAATTTCATTCACATTAGCATTAATTACACTTGTTGTTGTTTCTTTATTAACCCAAAAGGATAACAGCACTAAAATAGATATTAAATAATTTAAATTTTTAGAAATAAAAATCCCCGATAATAAAATTGTCGGGGATTTTTTATTTTATATAGTGTCTGCAAGAAAACTACCCCTGAATTGAAAATTAGCCTTTCCCCGTTCCGCCAATTGGCGGATGGACTTATTTTTAGTGAGTTCACCCTTTAGAAGGGCTTGGGGAAAAACTCACTAAAAATCAATATTTGTCGGGTTTTCTTGCTGACACTATTTAGAAAAATCAACTTTATTTTGTTTGTTTCTCAAAAAGCGAATATGCTTTTTGGTCTAGTAGTTCTTTTGGAAAAAAGATTATTTGTTTATTCGGTAATTTGATATGGAAATACTTGCTGTTTTCCAATAGTTTGTTTTTGTTCAAATCTATTTTGTCTTCTCTAAGTCTGTCTTTTATATATAAAAAGTTTTCATCGAGTTTGTAATCAAAGGTTTCGTCTCTTGAAGGTAATACAATAACAAATATTAAAGGTTTAATTGTATAAAACATGCCATAAGCAAGGCAAACCGTAACTAATAGAAAACCTAATGTTGAGCTTTCTTTTATTGTTGAGAAAAGATATAAATAAAGACCAATTGCTGTTAATGTTGGTCCCATAAATCGACGCATTGTGTTGATAACACCAATTTGACCAAAGAAATAATTATAAATATAAAATCGTTGAAATTCTCTTTTTGTTAATGTTATTTTCATTTTGGTAAAAGGATTAATAGAAAAACCAAAAATACATTATTATTTCAAATTTGACATCACACATTTGATAACAAAATTTGAGATTGTTTTCAGGATTATAAATGCAAGATACAGGATAAAAGATGCAAGATACAGGATTAATGGCTGATAAAGGTCAACCTTTTATATAATATTATTATTTACAGCGTACATGACTAATCCAGCAGTATTTCGTACATTCAGTTTGCTAAGTAAATTTCTTCTATGGGTTTCGATAGTGTGATGGCTTACGTTTAAAGCTTCAGATATTTCGGTAGAAGTAAATTCACGAGAGATAAGTTTAAGAATTTCACGTTCTCTATCTGTAAGTTGGATAATTTCGATTGCCGATTCTACTTGTGGTTTTTCTGGTGTTATATAACTCTGAAAAATTGTTTCAGCAACTTCTTTGCTATAATATGTTTGTCCTGAAGCTACCTTTTTGATTGCTTCAATTAAATCTTTTTTACCTGTGTTTTTTAGAATATATCCTGATGCTCCGGTATTAATTATTTGATTAATATATTTCATGCTTTTGTGCATAGTTAGCATTAACACCTTTGCATATTTGTAATCTTTAACAACAATTTTTGTTGTTTCAATTCCATTCATTTCAGGCATATTAATGTCCATCAATATAACATCAACAACATTTTTCTTTAGAAATTTTATGACTTCATTTCCATTTAACGCCTGACCGCTAACTTTGATTGCCGATTCAGTAGCAAGTACTGCCTTGAGTCCGTCAATAAACATCTGATGGTCGTCAGCTATTAGTACTCTAATCATAATTTAGTTTTTTAGTGGTATGTCAATAATCACTATAGTGCCTTTTCCAATCCTTGAATCAATGGAAACATTACCATTAAGATTGTCGATTCTGGATTGAATATTTTTTAAACCTATACCTTTTCCTTTATTATCAGCTAAGTTAAAACCTTTACCATTATCTTCAACAATTAAATTCAGGTTTTGCTCATGTCGTGTCAACTCGATTGAAATGTCTTTGGCATTCGAATGTTTAATAATATTTCCAACCAATTCCTGGACAATTCTGTATAAAATAATTTCGATTGATGAATTTAATCTTGAATCAATTCCATGTGCACTTATATTTACCTTGAGTTTCTTAGTGTTTTCCAAAGTGGTTTTAATTTCGTTTAATCCGGAAATTAAATCGAATTTTGCCAAAACACCTGAGTCCAGGCTGTGAGAAATATTTCTAATATCGTCGCAGGCTTTATCGAGAAGATTATTTACAGTTTTAAATTGCTCAACATTTTCAATGCTGTCTTCTAAACTACCAAAATGTAATTTAACCGTTGCAAGCAAACTACCCATATTATCATGGAGTTCGCCTGCAATTCTTTTTCTTTCTTTTTCCTGTCCCTCCATCATTGAGTTGAAATTAGAAACATCTTGTTTGTTTAATAAGTCAATTATTTTTTGACGGTTTATCTCTTCTTGTTGTGATGCTTGAATTAGGGTTGACTTTTGTTTGTGTTTTAGGTTTTTTCTGATTATTACAAGAATTATTAAAGTAAGGACTAATCCAAAAATTACTAAAATAATAATAAGTCTTTGTTGTTTAGCTTGCTTATTTTGATCTCTAATCCTTTCGTCTTTTAATTTGAGTTCCTGGTTTTTTTTTCCGGTTTCGTATTTTTCCTGCATTTCGGCAATTTGCCTGGTGGTTGTTTCTTGGAATAATGTATCGTTCATTTTAATATATTTTTGCAGATAGATTACAGCGTTTTTATAATCCTTTAAATTAATATATGCATTTGAGAATCCGAAATATATATCTCTTTTATATTTTTTTAAATTTAACTCATTTGCCAAGACAAAACATTTTTCAAAATATTCAATTGCTGTTTGATTTTCAGAACTGTCACCATATATTGATGCAATATTGTACAGTTCTTGGGCTATATCAGTTTTTGTTCCTAATTCATTCGCTAAGTCTAAAGATTTGAAGCCATATTCCAAAGCTTTATAGTATTTTTCCCATATATTATAAACTAATGATATAGTATGAAGAGTGTGGATTTGTTTTTTTTTATTTCCGGTTTTTTTATACAACTCATGGCTCAACTTAAAATAGTATAGAGCTTTATTGTAATTCTCAGTTTGGCCGTTTAACTTGCCTAAAGCAAGATAAGCATCAGCGATATCGTCATCATTTCCATATTGTTTTGAGATAATTAGTGCATTGTTATAATATTCTCGTGTTTTAGGAAAATTATTATTGCGTGCATGAATTTTGCCAATTTCAATATAACATTTTACAATTCTCATTCTTTCGCCAACTTTTTCATATAGTTTTAGACTTTTTATAAAGTAATTTAATGATAGATTATAACTGCCTTGCTTAAAATAATCTATACCACTTGAAAACAAACTGTCAGCTAAAGAGATTTCGGGATTAATTTTAAAATCTTTAATGCTATCTTTAGCATAAATGTTATTAGTATTATAAATACCACTAAAGAATAAAATTATAAGAAAAATAATAATATGTCTTTTCATATTCAGAAAATATAAAATTAGCCATTAAATGTAAGCTAAATTATTTTTTTGGTATCTTTAGATTATTTAATCCCAGTTTATTTTATTTTTACCAGGTTGTGGCTCATCTAACTCATGCCCTTCAGCATTAACACCAAAAACTGTTACTATAATATATTGTGCGTTTTCAGGTTTCATTAACGGAATTTCAATTTCAGGAACAATTTCTCCATCTTCAATTAATCGAATTGTAATATATGTGATTTCATCTTTTACTGTAACTATTGGCTCATCATCGAAAGGACTCCAAGCTTCAGGTTCTAATAATTGTGTTGTTAACAGATAATCAGCTTCTTCTAGTTCTACTATATTAAGTTCAAAATTAAATTGGCTCATGATTAATAAGTTTTAGTTAATAAATTAAATAAATCTATTTCCGCAATAAAGGTATATTATTTCTTGATTACTTCAAAATAAAGCATAGCATGGTCAGAATAATCTTTTATCCATTTGTCTTGCTCATCAATTGAAGCTACTTGTGGCCAGCCAATAACCTGGACATCGGCATTTATAAGGTTAATTTCATAATTCAATGGGAATGTTTTAAACTCTAAATGTTTTGATGCAAAAACATGGTCGAGGTCTGATTGAGGATAACTCGACTTACTGCCATTGCTAAATGTGAAAGGATAATCTTTCACTAATTGTTTCATTTTATAATAGGCAGCTCTTCTTTTTATTCTTTTGATTTCAAGGCTTGCAGGAATTTTTTTATCATAAGGATATTCCATCCCCATAGTGTTTAGGTCGCCCAGGAAAACATAATTTGCCCCCTCGGAACTAGGAGTAACTTTATTTAATACAGTTCTGAATTTTAAAGCTCTAGATAGCATATCATCTCTCATTCCAAAACCTTTTGGGTCGTTTCCACTTTTAGTGTGTAAAAACAAAATTGTGTAATCTTCGCCATCCACTCTAAGACTTAATAATGCACCGGGTCTTAAATACGAGCCACCCGACTTAAACTCAACTTTTTGAGTGAAAAATGCTGAGAAACTGCTTTTAACACCAATTAAAATCTCCTGTGTTTGCGGACCTTCTGTTATATGAAATTGATAGTTAGGAAATTTATCCAATAATACTCTATAAAAATCGTCTCCTTCAACTTCGTATAAACCTATAATATCAGGTCTTTTGGAGTTTATTAAATCAGAAACTCTATTCATTCTTTTTTCAAATAAATCCCAATCACTTTTTTTTGAACTGCTTCCCGGTTTTTTGAAATGTTCTACATTCCAGGATACTACAGAAAATACTTTTTTCATATTCTTTTAGTTTAAATCAACAAACAAAGGTAGTTAGAGAATATAGAAAATCAATCCCAGAAAACAGGTATTTTTCTATACCTGTTTTCAGGTAGTAATTTCAAATAATTTGGCTTAAAAGCATGTGAATCAGAGAAATGACAATTATGTGGATTTTGGGTGATTGTTATTGTAAAACAACCTTTTCAACCCTCACAAAATCATTATTCCATAATCTAATAAAATAAACACCTTTAGGATAAGTTGACAAATCCATTTCAACATTTTCTTTATGAATAAGTTGATTATGGATTTTTTGCCCTTGAATATCATAAACTGAAATTTGAAAATCTTTATTTATGCCGGAAGTTACTATTTTAAAAATGCCTTTTGAAGGGTTTGGAACAATTGAAATTTTTGAGTTTTGCACAACTTCATTTATTCCAGCCGTGCCTTTAATAACTAAAATAGTATCGCTTGCAGTGCAGCCGTTTGTGTCAATTATATCTACAAAAATTTTGTATGTATTAACACCAAGATTTGCCCCGTTTAGTGTTATTGTTTGTGTTGTATCGCCTGTTGACCATTGATAAGATACATGGTTTGCTCCTGCATCCAACACCAAAACTATTGAGTCGTTTATTGTTGTATCGGGACCAAGGTTAACAACAGGAAGTGGGGATATTGTTATGGTTTGTATAGTTGTATCGTGCATGCCATAATGCAAGCATTTTGCTGTAACTGTATAAGTACCCGGTGTAGAATAATAATGCTGTGGAGCAGCAAGATTTGAAAAATTATTATTAGGATTTGCTGTATCTCCAAAATCCCAAAAAACTGTGCTTACACTATCCGATAAAGTAAAATTTACACTATCGCCCAAACAAATATTTGTGTAATTAAACTTTATGGGTGGTAATAGAAAAGATGGTACTAAAAACGGTATTCCTTGACAAAAATAACCAGTACCAAGGAATATTCCATTATCATCGTAATTACAGGCAAAGCCTAGGGTATTAGGGCTATTAATTACACCAAGATATTGGTTATTTGTTTGATTTGAACTATATTTTCTTGCGACATATAATTTCCCGTCTAAACCTAATTGCATTCCATAAAAGTTACGAGCTGAAACAGGATATTCAATAATAGTTCTTGAATTAATTATTGCTGAATCGGAACCTGCATCAAGATTAAACTGGTAAATTACTGAATTTCCTGAATAATTATTTACAGCATATAGTATCTTGCTATTTGGTGAAAATGCAATATTAGTGTAATATTCATAATTCCCATGAGGAATAATTAATTGATTACTAATAACTCCTGTTGTTGCATTAAAATCAAATAATTCTAAATAAATACTATCAAGAGAGCCTTGCCCACTAGAAGTTACTGCGAGCTTTTTCCCATTAGGGCTTACAAAAATCCCCCCCATACTTCTAAAGTTATTTGAATATAATTGCCCTACATTTGAAATTACAGGAATAATTGAATCTACTGTATTGCCACAAAAGGAATATGTATAAAAAGCATTGGAATGTTTTTTATGAAGCATAAGCCAATAACATTCACCATTAGAATGTTTTACTACTGCAAATTTTCCTGTTGATGAACTCATAAAAGGAATATTTTTTAATATTACATCCCCTTTTCCGCTATCGGCATTTATATCAATTATTGAATAATAAGCAATGGAATCTGAATTATACCATCCTTTTGAAACAAAATGATAATATAATGTAGAATCTCCGGGTTTGGGAAAAATAATATTTGGACCTCCAACATGGATAACACTTGAATTATTTCCTCCTTTTAATCCAAAACCATTAGGCATTTGCTGATGGTTTTTATTATAAACATGATAACCATCGCTATAAAACAATAGATTACCATAATAATCAGACATAACTGAACTACAACCATTATCATTACTAATAAAAGCACAATTTGTAATAGGAACAGGAATGAAATTTGAAAAATCTAATCCTGCATTTTGTAAAAAATACCAGTGATTAGTGTATTTTGTATAATGCTGGGGAAAGCAAGTGTTTGTCAAAAATATCATTAAAATTAATGGTAGGAGCTTTTTCATTTTATTATGGATTTAATTAAACATACAAATATAATGATAATCTATATAGAATCCTAGTTTTTAGATTCTTTATTTTTATAGAAAGTTTGCTTGCTAAAAGTTGGTTAAATATCAGATAATCAGTTAGATAGATAGATAGATAGATAGATAGATAGATAGATAGATAGAGTGTTTTGAATGATGTAATGATAAAATGATGTAATGCAAACACTACCAGCAATATGCTTAACCAGCTTAGAATTATTGTAAAGTTTGCAATCATTTGTGTTTATTCTTAAAGAATTTATAATATCCTTAACAATTTTTTGTCATTATACATACATATACCAAAAATATGAAAAAGTAACCCTAAAAAATCAATTATTTATAAACATTTTTTCAATGCAATTATATAGATTTATTCATACTATCATATTATAGGGGTTTTTAGCGTTATTTAGAATAGGAATAAATTTCAAAATATTTACTAAATGCACTAAAACAGATATATAATGATTTTAAAATATGCATTGTTTTACAGATACTATTATTAAATTACACAAATTTAATATAGAAATTTTAAAAGTCAATCACTGAAAACAGGTATTTTTCTATAGCTGTTTTCAGGTAGTAATTTCAAATAATTTGGCTTAAAAACCATTGAATCAGAGAAATGACAATTATGTGAATTTTGGGACTTTTTAAGTTTTTTAGTAACTAATAATCTATTCTCCAGAAATTTTTATGATAATTTTCATTACTCGATGAATACTATTTTCCACTCAATCTATTTTCGATTTTTAGTTTGCCCTCCCTGTAAAATCGTAGCTTAATTTAGTTTGAAAATTTGAAATTTGAGAGAAGATTTTTCGCAAGGTTGTAAGTTCAATATGAGTTAAGTCTTTTAGGTTGATATTATTGTCGGCCTTTTCATTATTATTGATTTTATCAGCCTGGCTCTTAAATCTTAAAACCATAATAAAATTATAGGCATGCGAAATATCTTTATAAACTTCTTCGGTGATAATTCTTCTTTCATAGAGTTGTTTAAACCTGTCGAGAGTATTGGTTTGCAGTAGGTTATTTTTTAAACTATAAACTTTCGCAAAGCCAACTATCGGCATTATGGCATCTTTTGTATTTATAATACTTTCGCCTGAACTATCTGTTTTTGCCGAAATATTTCCAAAAATATTAATTGGAGGTTTAAACTCAAGACTTGATTTTGCCATATGATAGAAAAATAAATTTTTATTTGCTGAAGCTTTGTCAAGAAAATCTTTAAGTCTAGTTGTTAATTCTTTGCTACCATAGACATTTCTAAAATCAAAGAAAATATTTATATCAATCAAAGCCTGGGGGTCGGAAGTGTTAATCCACTTTGCAAAATATTTTTCCCATTGTGAAATTGGCTGACACCATTTAGGATTTTTTGCCATCACATCGCCAACACAAAAATCATAACCGGCTTTGTCGAGCCAGGTGCAAACCAAATCACCCATTTCCAGGAAGTATTTCTGATTTTCCTTTGAATCTGTATCTTCATAAATAATTGCATTGTCCTGGTCAGTTTTCAGGGTTTGTTCTTCACGAGCTTCGCTTCCAAGAGTCATAAATGTAAACTCACAGGGTGGTGGACCTATTTTCTCAATTGCAAAATCAATAAGTTTAACGGTTATGGCATCGGAAACTGATGTAATTATTCTTGTTATATTTTTAGCTTGTGCACCGCTATCAATCAATGCTTTAATAAGCCTTGGGAGTCGTTCATGAGCTTCGACTATTGTGTCAACATCTTCAGCTTTATTAATTTCTTTTATAAGGTAACCGGAGGAGTGTCGCTGAATAAGAATAATTTCCTTAATACTTATAACACCAATTATTTTATTTCCGGAATTTTTAACTGCAATATGCCTTATATCATCTTCCTGCATCATAATTACAGCCTCAAAAACCAATGCATCTTCTGATATTGTTGCGATTGGCGATGTCATAATTTTAAATGCAGCTTCACTATAATTAATTTTGGAAGCAATAACTCTTTTCCTTAAGTCAGCATCTGTAATTATACCAATATAATCATTCGTATCGGATTTCACTAAAACTGAATTGCATTTGTTTTTAGTCATTAGAGTTGCAACTTCACTTACGGGAGAGTTCATATCGCAAGCTATCACTTCATTAATAAAATTTTTGATGGGCTGGTGCATGAAAAGTTGTGAAGTTTGCAGTTCAACAATCAGGTTTTCCCTTTCTTCTTCACTTTGTTTTTTCTCAGTAATATCTTCGACAACACCATCACAAAATGCATCTTTTCCCGATTCGTCTTTAACCATTATAAGTGAAACTGAAACAAGCGAAACGGAATTATCAGATTTTTTGATTTGAATAATTTTATTTTTCACAAAACCCTTGTCAATTAATTCTCTAAGAAATGTTTTTCTTTCATCAGAATTATAGAAAAAGTTTAGGATGTTGGATTGAAACAGTTCTTCACGATTTGAAAAACCAAAAATTCTTATTGCTGCCGGATTGGCTTCAATAAATTTCCCAATTCGCTCAATGGTAGTTCTAAAAACACCAATATTAATATTTTTAGTTAAGGAATCGTATTGCTGCTTGCTTTGCCCAAGTTCTTCTTCAATCTTTTTTCCTTTGCTGATATCCTCTATAATTAATGTATAACCATTTTTTCCGGCAACGGTTATTTTTGATGTGGTTAAACGTACATTAATAAGTGAATTGTCTTTTTTCTTTATTTGAGTTTCGAATTGTGTAGAAGTTGTTTTACCATTTCTTATATCCCTGAAATATATTAAACCATCAGTGTCTTCAATTTGGTCTTTTAAAAATATATTATAGATGTTTAGTTTTTGGAATTCTTCGTAGGAATAGCCCAGCATGGTATGAAGTGTAGTGTTTGAATAAATAAACTGACCTTCAAGTATTAACATTGTTCCTTCGGTGGCTGCTTCAAGTAAAACCCTATATTTTTCACGGGATTCTTTTAAGTCTTCTTCGGCTATTTGGCGTCTTTTTTCGATTCGGGAACTTTGAATTGTGATGAAGATTAAAAGCAAGGCTAAGATTCCGGTAATGCCAAATGAGATAAACAAAAGATTTTTTTCCATTTGCTTGATTTCGGCTTTCACATCTTCAATGTAAATCCCGGTTCCAATAATCCAACCCCAAGGTTTAAACTCCTTTACATAAGAAAGTTTCGGGACTATTCTTGTTGAATCATCTTTCCACTGCCACATATAATCGACATAACCGCTACCTTGTTTTTTGCAGATTTTTGTCATTTCCACAAAAAGCTTTTTGTGGTGAGGGTCTTTGAAATTACTTAAGTCTTTACCATTCAAATCAGGGCGGAAAGGGTGCATAATCATATTTGGGTGATTGTCAGTAATCCAGAAATAGTCAAGATTTTCTTCTCCGTAACGAAGTGCTATTATTTGTGATTTTGCAAAGTTTTGAGCCTCCTGTCTGCTGAGTATTCCTGACTTTTCGTCATTTTCAAATTTATCTAAAATGCTCCATGCCGAATTTGTAAGTTCTTTAATCATTTCACGCTTTCGGTTAAGCATATTCTTTTCAAAATTTGGGATAATAAAAAAGAAAATCGAAAAAACAAACAATGAAATTGCTAAAAAAGTAGGAAGAATGATTTTTAATCCGAATCTTCTCCAGTTATTTTTTTTTGGCATAAGCTTAATTGATTAACAAATTTATAAAATGTTACGAAATGTAAAATTACAAAATTTAGTAATTATTTCTTTGTTTATGCTTGATAGAAAAATATTTGTTTTAATAATTAGTTTTATATTTACATTTTTAAAAATAAAATCAAGTATAGTATGAAGAAGATTCTAGTTATTGCTTTAGTGCTTAGTTGTTTAACAGCATTTGGGCAGGGGAAAAAGAACGTAACCATAAAGGGAAGATTAATCCATAATATTGAAAACAAAATATATTTAAGTAAACTTGGACAAAAAGAGTTGATAATCCTTGATTCTGCAGATGTTAATAAAGATGGAGAATTTCTCATAAAAACGGAAGTTGAAAAAACCGATTTTTATCAATTAGGATTTGGTAAAGAGGATTATATGATATTAATTCTTGAACCGGGTGAGAAAATAAAACTGGAAGTTATGTCCACCAATTTGAATTCACCGAAATTGATTGAAGGTTCTCCTGCATCCGAATTAGTTTATAGCACCAATGATTCTATTTCATTCTATAAAGTAAAATTAGACACTCTCAATAAAATTTATCAAAAGTATTATTATACTGATAAAAGGGATTCTATTAGTAAAATCTTAACAGAGCAATATATGGGAATTGAAAAGCTGCAAAAGGATTATGTTCGAAAAACAATTAAAGAGAATTATAATTCATTAGCTTGTTTAATTTTTATCGACAATTTGGAAATTAAGGATGATTATGAAGTATTTAAGAATCTTGCTAATACATTATATGAAAAATATCCTGAGAATCTATTTGTTGTTGAACTAAATAAATCTGTGAAATTAGAAGGTAAAACTGCAATTGGAGAAATAGCTCCTGAAATTGTGCAAGCCGATACATCAGGAAAAATGGTTAGTTTGAGTAGCCTGAGAGGCAAAGTTGTATTAATTGATTTTTGGGCTTCGTGGTGTGGCCCATGTAGAAGAGAAAGCCCGAATATGGTAAGAATTTATAATCAATATAAAGATAAAGGTTTTGAAATTTTTGGAGTTTCTCTTGATAAATCAGCAGAAGGCTGGATTGGTGCAATTGAAAAAGACAAACTAAGCTGGACTCATGTGAGCGATTTGAAATACTGGCAATCGGTTCCTGCAAAAGAATATGGAGTGTCAAGCATTCCGTTCACTTACCTTATTGATAAAAACGGACGAATAATTGCCAAAGGACTTCGTGGAGCTGAACTTGAGCAAAAGCTGGCGGAGATATTTGGGGAATAGGTTTAAGGTTTAAGGTTTCAAGTTTCAAGTTTCTCGTTGCTGGACACTGAGCGGAGCCGAAGTGTCGTTTCTTGTTTCTCGTTGCTGGACACTGAGCGTATTCTATGATAAAAAAAATCAAATTTAGCTAAAGTTATTAACATTTCTCATGCTGCATATTTCATTGTATCAACATAAGGAGAACTTCTATTAACAACGGCAAAAACTCTTGACAATAATTTATTTCTA
>JAIPBB010000127.1 GCA_021739805.1 Saprospiraceae bacterium
GGTATTACAATTTATGGAAATGATTCTCTTTCACATAACTTAGAAATATCTAACAATCTATTTATTGACCATAAATCAAATGGAATATTTGTTAGTAAAGCTGATTCGATTATTATAAGGAACAATATAATTAAACCTTCTGATAGTTCAATCTCTGGTAATGGGATTTACCTTTCGCAATGTGATTCAGGTTTTAGCATACAACAAAACCAGATAATTGCCAATCCTACTAACTATTATAATGGCATTAATGTTTCAGATATTACATCTGCACCTACATCACAAAATATAATAGCTAATAACTATGTAAGTATTACTTCAGGAACTATTGCAAGCAGTGGAATGAGAATTGCCAACTCTACTGATATCGATATAATTTATAATAGTATTCTTTTAAAAAATGGAATAACTGATTGCAAAGGAATCTATTTTCTTGGAACTCTCAGTAATATGAAAGTTCTAAACAACAATATAGCAAACCTTTCAGGAGGTTACGCATATTTATCTTACGATCAAAATGATATCTCTCAAGTTGATTACAACAATTTATACACAACAGGACAATATATTGGATATTATGGAAACAGTTCCCGAGCCACTCTTGCAGATATGCAAAGTGCATCTAATAAAAACCTTAATTCCATCTCTGTTAATCCTGCATTTGAAAACGATAGTTCATTCCATGCGTTCAACAGTTTATTGAATGGAGCAGCAACACCAATCGCCGGATTAACAACGGATATTGAAGGCGAAGCCCGCAATGCTTCAACACCGGATATTGGATGTGATGAGTTTTTACCAAGCTATATGAAAGGATACTATACTATCGGCACTGCTGGAACTGAAGATTATGCATCTTTCAATGCTGCAGTTTTTGATCTTTCTACAAGAGGAATTGATAGTGCTTGTGTATTTGAAGCCACAACAGGAACCTATAATGAGCAAATTTCAATTCCTGCAATAACAGGTTCTTCCACATCTAATACTATTACCTTCCAATCCTATAGTGGAGATAGTACGGATGTTATTTTGACATTTGATGCTGATTCAGCAGCAAACAACTATGTTATTGAACTTGATGGTACGGGCTATATTACTATTAAGTCATTAACATTAAAATCAGTTGATACATTGTATTGTAATGCTATAAGATTTAATGGCAGCAATACTAATGTAAATATACTGAACAACATAGTTGAGGCAGCAGTAATTAATATTGATAATTATTCCTCACATATTGACCAAACTGCCATAGTTTGTGCATATACCAATTCGGATTCACTTACAATCAATAACAATGTTATCTTAAATGGAAGTTATGGATTCCGTTGGCAGGATTTAAGTTCTACTCCAAAGAAACTAAGTTTTAACAATAATTTTATTAAAGGTTTTAGTGCCTGGGGATTAGGTGTGCTTGACAATCAAAATACTACTGCAATTGTAGATAGAAATACATTTGAAGTCAATAGTATAAAATATCCTTATGGTGGTGGTGTTCAATTTTATCATACCGGTGAATTTACCTTTTCAAATAATACAATTTATGCAACAAGCTGGGGCAAAAGTTTAAGTATTAGCAACTCTTCAAACCAGAACAGTATAGTTTACAACAATTTCATAGCAGATTCTACTGTCACCGCAGGTATAGAAGGGATTAACTTGAACAGTTGCCAACATCTTAAAATTTATAATAACTCAGTTAATCTAAATAGTTACTCCCTTTATGCTGAAAATAATTGTGACTCCATAGAGATTTACAACAATATTTTTGAAAAGGCAGGAACAGGTTGGATTTTCAGAGTATTTAATAATTGTACTAACTTTAAATTGGAATATAATAATTTAAGAAACAATGGAGGTGACTTTGTTCAATTATACGATTCATCTTATACCGATATTACTTCATACAAAACTACAGGTAATGGGCTTCATTCAATTTCTATTAATCCACAATTTGTTTCTAATGCAAACTTACATGCCAAAGCATTTGATTTATACAGGGCAGGGAAAAATGTGGGCATTACAACAGATATCGATGGGGAATCAAGGTTTGTTACAGCTCCATGTATTGGCGCAGATGAATTTACACCACCAGCAAATGATGCAGGAATTCTTTCAATAACAACATCAGATGCCTGTGAAGGACAACAAATAGTTACTGCTGAAATTAGAAACTTCGGTATTAACACTTTAACTTCTGCAACAATTAATTGTAAAATAAATAATATAAGTCAAACTCCATTTAATTGGACTGGCTCATTAGCTTCAAGTGATACTATTTTTGTTGTTATTGACACCACACTTATAACAAATAGCTCACAATCCTACGATTATATGTGTTTCACCACTAATCCAAATGGTTTTACAGATGGCAACAACTTAAACGATACTTTTTTAATTAATAATCAAACTTACTATACTTTACCGACAGTTAGTTTTACTGGTTTATATTCTACATATTGCGAATCTGATCCAATTGTTATTCTTAGTGGAAGTCCAACTGGTGGAACATTTAGTGGTGTTGGAGTAACAGGCTCTAGCTTCACACCATCTACAGCAGTTGGAAATAGCACTGTAATTTATGAATATCAAGATGGAAATGCTTGCTTCAATAGCGACACCCAAAGTGTAACTGTTTATTTCAATCCAACTGTCAGTTTAGCTTCTTTTTCTGATGTTTGTGTTTCGGAAGCTGCATTTACTCTAAGCGGTGGAAGTCCTGCAAATGGTACTTACACCGGTAGTGGGGTTGCTGCTGGTATTTTCACCCCGACAAACGCCGGAGTTGGAACTCACACGATAACCTATAAGTATTCAGACCTGAACGGATGTATTGATTCTGCACAGCAAACTATCACAGTTAATGCCTTACCTAATGTAACACTAGCATCATTTACTGATGTTTGTGTTTCGGAAGCTGCATTTACTCTAAGCGGTGGAAGTCCTGTAAATGGTACTTACACAGGTAATGGAGTAGCTGCTGGTATTTTCACTCCAACAATCGCCGGAGTTGGAACTCATACAATAACTTATAAATATTCTGATATAAATGGATGTGTTGACTCTGCACAAACAACAATTACAGTTAATGCCTTGCCAAATGTTACTTTAACAGCTTTTTCCAATGTATGTGTTAGTGAACCTTCATTCAATTTAATCGGTCATAGTCCATTGGGTGGAACATATTCAGGTAATGGAATTATTGATAGTACTTTCACACCTTCTAATGCTGGTGTTGGAACTCACATAATAACATACAAATATTCTGATATTAATGCTTGTGTTGATTCTGCCCAACAAACAATTACAGTAAATTCCTTACCTATTGTCACTTTGGCTACTTTGGATTCTGTTTGTGTTAGTGAACCTATTGTATTCTTAACAGGAGGTTTACCAACAGGTGGAACTTACACAGGGATTGGTGTTAACACTTCTGGAGAATTAATACCATCCATTGCAGGCATTGGAGTTCATACAATCACCTATAAATATTCAGATGTAAACGGATGTATTGATTCTGCGCAGCAAAGCATCACGGTAAATCCCTTGCCTATAGTAACATTAAATCCTTTTTCGGACATTTGTATTTCTGAACCAACATTTACTCTTAGCGGTGGTTCTCCAATCGGTGGAACATATTATGGAACAGGGATTTCAGCAGGAAGTTTTAATCCAATTAATGCGGGAGCCGGAACTCATACTTTATCATATATTTATTCTGATATTAATGGCTGTTCAGATACTGCTTATCAAACCATTGTAGTAAACTCTTTACCTAATGTCACACTTTCAGCTTTTGCAGATGTTTGTGGAAGCGAACTTCCTTTTACTATTTCAGGTGGAAGTCCTGTAGGAGGAACTTACACTGGTAATGGTATTGTTGGTGGTGTTTTTAATCCTTCAACAGCAGGTGTTGGTATTCATACAATAACTTATAAATATTCAGATATTAACGGATGTCTCGATTCTGCTCAACAAAATATTACTGTAAATGCTTTACCAACAGTAACACATACTTTGTTTTCTGATGTTTGCGTTAGTGCTCCATCATTTACACTTAGCGGTGGATTCCCAATTGGCGGAACATATACAGGTAATGGAGTAAGCAATGGAAACTTTGAAGCATTTATTGCCGGTGTTGGCACACACACTATCACTTACATTTATAGTGATACTAATAGTTGTGTTGATTCAGTTCAGAAAACCATTACTGTTAATGCACTTCCTACAGTTACATTATCATCTTTTGCAGATGTATGTGAAAGTTTATCTCCTTTTACTCTTACTGGTGGTAGCCCAATTGGAGGAACATATTCAGGAAACGGAATTACTAATGGAATTTTCAATCCTGCAATTGCGGGTGTGGGAACACACACAATAACATATGCATATTCCGATATTAACTCATGTACTGATACTGCACAAAAAACAATTACAGTCAATGCTGTTCCTATAGTTAGTGCAGGAAGTAATTATAGTATTCCTTATGGAACTTATACAACTTTAAGCGGTTCAGTAAGTGGCTCTGGATTATATTCTTATTCATGGTCTCCATCAGATTCATTATTAAATGCTAATGTTCTCAATCCAACTTCAATTCCATTACATGCAACAACAATGTTTAAGTTAGTTGTTACTGACAATGTAACAGGATGTAAGGATTCATCAAATATTACAATTACTGTCACCGGTGGACCATTATTAGCAAATCCAGGTTCTAATCCTGATACAATTTGTACTGGTAGTTCATCGCAACTTTCTACATTAGGTTCCGGTGGCTCCGGAATATATTCATATATATGGACATCAATACCGACAGGATTTAGCTCAACCCTTTCTTCTCCCATTGTCTCCCCTAGTGTTACAACAAAATACTATGTAACTATCAGCGATGGATTTAATCAATCAAATGACTCTGTAAGTGTTGTTGTTAATAATTTACCAAATGTGAGTTTAGGAACATTTTCTGATGTTTGTGTTAATGCTTCTCCAGTTTTATTAACTGGTGGAATACCAACAGGTGGAACTTATTCTGGTCTTGGGGTAACAGGAGGTAGTTTCTATCCTTCTATTGCAGGAGTTGGAGTCCATTCAATTACATATTCATATACAGATGGTAATTCTTGCATAAATACTGCTACTCAAACAATTTTGGCTAAAGCTTTACCAACTTCTACTTTCTCTGTTAATTCCCAAATATGTTCAGGAGATACTGCTACTATTAATTATACCGGAACAGCAACTTCTGGTGGCACTTACAATTGGAACTTCGATGGTGGTATAATTATTACAGGAAGCGGACAAGGGCCATATGAAGTTAGCTGGGCTACAAATGGCATCAAAACTATATCTCTTACTGTTAGCGAAAATTCATGTAATTCATTGGTTCACACTCAAAATGTAATTGTAAATACTAATTATGCAATAGCAACTGCTGTTGGAAACACAACTATTTGCGATGGAGATAGCGTGATTTTATTTGCCAATACTGGAAGTAATCTTACTTATCAATGGTTGAAAAATGATACTATAATTACTGGTGCAACAAATTCATTTTACACTGTAAAAGTATCAGGTAATTATTCTGTTTTAGTTACTAATAATAGCATTTGTGTTAGTAAATCCAATATAGTTCCTATTATTGTCACGCCTGTTCAAAATGCAACATTCACTGTTCCAACTGCAGCATGTACTTTCGATACGGTAACAGTAACTTATACAGGAACTGCATCAGCTTCTGCAATTTATCAATGGAATTTTGATGGTGGAATTATTGTAAGTGGAAGTGGTCAAGGTCCATATGAAATTTACTGGACTAATAGTGGAATAAGAAATCTTTCTCTTCAGGTAATGGAAAATTCTTGCATTTCGGCAATCTATACTTCTTCAATTAATTTAAATAGCACAAATGCTATTATAACGCCAATTGGAGCAACTACCTTCTGTGATGGTGATAGTGTTGGTTTATATGCTAATACAGGTGCAAATTTAATACATCAGTGGTATAAAAATGGAGTTCCAATAAGTGGTGAAACTCAACCATTCTATATTGCAAGTACTAGTGGAAATTATACTGTACTGGTTACGAATACTATTTCAGCATGTGTTGCGGTATCAAATGTTATTGTAGTTACGGTCAATTCAACTAACTTTAATCTAGATTTCACTGCAGCACCGAATAGTTTCACAACACCGCCATTTATTGTCTCTTTTAGTAATTTAACTCCAAATTCAAGCAATTACTATTTCTATTGGGATTTAGGCGATGGAAACAATTCTACTTTTATGCAACCATTTCACACTTATCAATTTGATGGAACATATACTGTAACATTGATTGCAGAAAACATCCAAACAGGCTGTCGAGACACTTTAACAAAACCAAACTATATCATATGTACCGGTGGATCACCAAATCCATGTACGGTTGTGGCTCAGATAACACCAAGTGGTTCAGCAATTATTTGTCCAAACGACAGCTTATTGTTAAGTGCAACAAGCGGAACAGGCTGGACATATCAATGGTCTTATAATGGAGTTAATATAGCCGGAGCAAATAGTTCAACATATTATGCGAAACAAACCGGAGCTTACCGAATAATTGTTACTGATACTGTTTGCTCGGTTACTTCAAATCCATTTATTCTTGGAAACCATCAAAGTGCAACACCGGTCATTAGCTCTATCGACAGCATAAGACCTTGCACTAATGACAGTATGGAACTTTACTTAAATTCATTTTACAACTCCTACTTATGGTCAACAGGTGAATTTACTTCAAGTATATTTGTGAAATACTCAGGTAATTACACAGTAACATGTACAGACATAAATGGATGTGCATTAGGTTCTGCACCATTTGTTGTTAATGCTTCTTTATTACAAGCCCCGGAAATTTGTATAATAGGAGTTGATTCTGCTAATCACAACAGAATAATATGGGAAAAACCTACTTCGGTTTTAATCGATTCATTTAGTGTTTATCGTGAAACTACAGTTGCAAATGTCTATTCAAAAATAGGAACACTTCCTTATAGTGCTCCGGGAATTTTCACTGACCTAAACTCAAACCCTGCTATCAGAGCCTATCGATATAAACTTACAGCAACCGACACTTGTGGTTCTGAAACTGACATGAGCAACTTTCACAAAACAATGCATCTAACAATTAATAAAGGTTTACCCGGAACTTTCAATTTAATTTGGGATGGGTATAAAGGATTTCCTTTTGGTTCCTATGCGATTTATAGAGGAATTGATAGTACAAATTTATCATTAATAACTCAAATACAAAGTTCATTATGGTCTTATACTGATATTAATCCACCAAGTGACACTGTTTATTATCAAATCGAAGTTATAAAAGCTTTTGGATGTTACCCTGATTCGATATTCTCTAAAGCAAATACAAATTATAATTCATCAAGGTCGAATGTGGCAAATACTATAGCAGTAATTACTCCTGATACAACCGGAATTAGTACTGCCTCAATTGGGAAACTGCATGTTAATATGTATCCAAACCCAACCAATGGTAAATTCCAGATTGATATTTCAGACCTGGACTCTAAAACTCTTGATATGTGTATTGTGAATATGGAAGGTCAGATAATGTATTGTGAAAAACTCACAAATGTAAGTTCAGGCAAACTCACAAAACATTTAGATTTCTCAACATATCCGAAAGGAATCTATTTTATAAGAATAATTACAGATAATATTGTAAAAACTAAAAAGGTGATTATAGAGTAGTTAAATTTTCATAATATAATTTAAACGGCCATTTCTTTATTTGGCCGTTTTTTTTTAGTATTATTTCATAGAAGCTATAGGAGTTTTAAATCACCCCTTCTTCAACCATCCTTTCAATCAAATCATCAACTGATTCCGGAGAGTCAGGCATAACGAAATCTCCACATTTTATAACATTTTCACTTACAAGAAATCTTTTACATTTCTTAAATTCGGACTCTCCCCTATTGCAATAGATATTTTTATAGGATTCTAATTCTTTCTCATCAAGCTTTAGGTTATTATTGAATAGTGGGCACTTTACAACCCTTGGGCATTGTTTCATTTCCGTATTCATATTAGATGTTTTTTGGAGCTTTATATCTTCTCCAGAATTTATATTTTGTTAAGGATGTATAGGCAATCAAATTATTTATAATTCTAAATCGCATCAAATAATGTAAAACTTTATATGATATAAATAATGAGAAAAATCCTATCGAAATTTGAACAAGTCTAAAAAATAATTCAGAATCTATCCATTCGCTATTTGTAAAATTTTGGTTAATTAATAAAATAATAATATACATGGGTATAATTGAGAATAATAGCCACCAAACCAAAATAGTAAAAGTCAATGCTGTTTCAATTGCTCTTTTCGGACAAGTGTTCATACATCTCATGCAGCTTTCGCAATTAAAAGTCCAGAATGGTCGGTCGTTTATCCATTTTATTGCTTGAACAGGGCAACTTTTGTAACATAACTTACAAGAATTACATTCGTTTGTGGCAATAAAAGTTTTTGCTAATCCAAATCTCCCAATGAAATAATATCCTACAGTAATCGGCAAAATTGCAATATCAATAGGAAGAGAAATAAGACCTTTATAAACTCTTTTCCCAGCTAAAATTTTGTTCGCAAATTTTTCAGTTTTCCTTTTACATCTCTTAAAAATTGAAATTACGATTTTTTCTCTGATTCCCGGATGAAGCGAAATCCAATTAGAAGGAAGATCCATAGGCTGAAAACCAACTGTTCTTATTCCTTTCAATCTCAGCATGAAAGCCGGGAAAATCTGAGCAGACCCACTTAAACCCGGAAGAAAAAGTTTATATAGTTTCATTCCAGCCCGAGTGTTTAAAATAAAGGCATCTGCATTAATCTTCTTCGGAAATTTGGCAATAAATTTCAGCATTATTGGTGGAAGGTTAAAGCCATGTGTTGGCGAGCAAAATCCAACCAATGTATTATCTACAAAATCGTAAGGATTTACTTTTGGATTTTTGTCAATATTAAATAATGCTGTTTCTAATCCTTTTGACTTTGCAATATCAATTATCCATTCAGCGGCTTTTTTGGCATTTCCGGTGCCTGAGAAATAATAGATTATGAGTTTATTGTAAGCTTTCAAAATTTGGATATAAATTTTCTAATACTCTATCACCCCATCCTTGATTGTTAACTTCCTATCAGCCATATTTGCCAATTCATTATTATGAGTTACAATAACAAAAGTTTGATTGAATTTATCCCGTAAGCTAAAGAATAGGTCGTGAAGTTCTTTAGCATGAACAGAATCAAGATTTCCAGATGGCTCATCAGCAAGTACAATCGCAGGATTATTAATTAACGCTCGTGCAACAGCTACCCTTTGTTGCTCTCCACCTGAAAGCTCCGAAGGTTTATGATGCATGCGTTCAGTGAGATTTAAAAATTCAAATAATTCTTTTGCTTTTTTCTCAGCTTGTCTTTTTGATATTCCTGAAATATATGCCGGGATGCAAACATTTTCTAATGCTGTAAACTCTGGAAGCAAATGATGAAACTGAAAAACAAAGCCAATTTGTTGGTTTCTGAATTCAGCAAGTTTTTTATCATTAAGCTGATTTATTACTTTATTATCAATTACAATTTCACCATTATCTGCCCTGTCTAAAGTCCCTAAAATGTGAAGCAAAGTAGTTTTTCCGGCTCCCGATGCACCTACAATAGAAACTATTTCTGACTTTTTAATTTCCAGGCTTATACCTTTTAAAACCTTGAGAGTGTTATATGATTTTTGTATATTGTCAGCTTTTATCATATTAATTTTTTTCGAAATTTGGAATATTATTTATAAAGTAAAATGTTACAGAAATCAAACTTCTATTCATCAATCATTACAAATTGTAAATTGTTATTTTATTAAACAAAAGTAAATAAAATACCGAATTATTAAAAAAGTAATTCTGAGCAAAATAATTAGCTTAAATCAAAAAAAATTAAGTTTACATAAAAACTGAATAATCCTGAAAGGATTAAATATGAATAGCCTTGTACGAAGTACAGGGATACAAAACAACAAACAAAAACTAAGCCCGAAGGGGTTAAATACTTAATTACAAACATATTAATTGTGAATTTTATTGAATCCCGTAAGGATTCCTTGATAGGATTTCCACCACTTAACCACAGGTTTCACCTATGGCTATTTAAATTCAACCAATTCGTGGTTTTTAATAAATATTGATTAACAATAGATATTCGGAAGATTTAACAAAAAGAAATAATATGTCGATTGATTATTAACATAGCCTATTACATTTGAAAATATCAACTCAGCACATCAAAATAAAATTTAGTCATTAATTCCTAATTCAGTCGTTTAAATTTATTAATTTTACTTATAAGAAACTACCAGAAAAACTTAAATTATGACCAATCTTAAACGCGCAAAACTAATGATTTGGATAGTAGTCTTCGGGCTATTTATGTCGGGAGTTACAGTGTGGCCCGCATTATTTGAACTTAAAACTGCTGTAAGATTTATTTGGGGAAATGTTGAAGCAACTAATTCACTTCACTCCTTTCTTCTCCAGGTTATTGAAGGACTTGAATCTACAGGAGCTAATTATCCTTATCTGATGTATGCCTACGATTGGCTTGCTTTTGCTCATATAGTCTTAGCAATTCTTTTTGCAGGTGCAATTAGGGATTTAGTTCGCAACAAATGGATTATTCAATGTGGTTTGATAATGTGTGCTCTTGTTCCGATTTTAGCAATAATCTGTATTCCTGTTCGTGGCATTCCATTCTATTGGTTTTGGATTGATGCTGCATTTGCCCCTGCTGCTGCAATTCCACTATGGATTGCACTGAGAGATATTATTAAAATTGAGAAGGAATCGAAATCATCTTAAATATTTAAAAAAAACACTAAAATAATGATTATTCATCTAATTTATTTTTTTATTTTAGATGCATTATTTAATAATTCATTTAAAATATCTTATTATGCGAAAAACATCCATTATTCTTCTTATTGTAATTTTTATTTTCCAGTTAAATAATAAATCATCATTTTCTCAAATTGCTGAAATAACCTTCAGCCCCGAAATTACCTTAGATTATGCTAAGAAAGTATATGCTGATGATAGTGAGAACCTTCACTTCGTTTGGAACGACAAAAAGAAAAATCTTTTCTATACTAAATTTAATGTTAGTAGTTTTAATAGAGCTAAAGATATTGATTTGAAATTGAATTTAAAACTTGCTGATGAAACTGTTGAATTTGCTTATATTTTTGATAAAAAATTATATATAATAAATGTTCATCAGGAAAAGAAAAGCGAGTTTAAGGAAATAATTGGTTATATCTATGAGCTAAGTGGTGAAAAATTAGAACGTAAAGTTTTAATGAAAAGAAAATATTCCAAGAAAGTTGAAGATAATCTTTTCTATCAAATAACAATGAATAATTCGAAGTTAATGCTTGGATTTGAAAAAGGTGATTTAATAGTATTCAATTCGGAGTTTGAAGAAATGTTTAAATTCACTTCGAAGAGAATTGAAAATTCAGGATACCAGGTATTTACTGATTCAGGTGAATTACTATATTTCTACGACCCAAAATATTCCGCTATTGATGATTCTAAGCCTGATAAATCTCTTGATGAAAGAAAATTTAAATTTGTTTTTTATGATGAAGATTCTGATGAATTCACTGAAGACGACCTAAATCTTAATATAAACAATGAATCAACAATTTTTTACACTTACGATTATCATGATAATTATTTGTTGGCGGGCACTATGGAATATGATAAAAGTGAAGAATTAAATTGCTCTTTTAATATTATTAAATATTATCCCTTTTCTGATACAACAAAATATTCATCTTTTAAAATTGACGATAGTGCTTA
Organism: Saprospiraceae bacterium; assembly: GCA_021739805.1. Next base: position 11,914 of record JAIPBB010000127.1, read on the forward strand.
TCCTGTACCGGATATGTCTTCTGAAGTCTTTTACATAAATAAGGAAATTAAAACAGCAATAAAGTCAAAAATACCTAAAACTAAATTTAGCATAGAAACATATATGCCTATGGATGATGGGTCTGTTTTTATGGTATTAACAAAAAAAATGTATTATACTGTTTCATCAGAAAATGCATATCATGAATTTGAATGTGGTTTTGATTTGATGTTAATTAAATTGAATAATAAAGGAAAAGTTCTTTGGACCAAATATATTCCAAGAAGATTGAGAGATGAGGAATGGAATTATAATGATAAGGACTTTAAAATGATTAACACCAATGATTATTTGTATTTCATAACATTAGATCATGTGAAAAACTTAGCAGAAATCGAATCAGGCAACAAAAATGAACTTAAATTCCAAAAACTCAATCAGGACGTGTGGAGAATTATCAAGGTAGATAAGGAAACCGGAGAATATACGCAAGAGATACTATTTGATCAAAATGATAAAGAATTCAAAGACTACCATTATGTCAAATTTTCCAAAAGAGCTTTTTATAAACTGGATGATAATACAGTGATTTTTCATATGTATGAAAATGAGCTTTATTTGAATATTCTAAAGATTAAATTGAAGTAGAAAATCATGACATTTTCAAATTACTATATAAAAATATTATTAATCCTTTCTTTAATATTTATTATTAGCTGCACTATTTTTAAAAGAGTTAATGAAACAAATTATCATCAAAAATTTGAACTTCCCGGAGTAATAAATATTTCTAACAACTTTTCCTGTGACCAAACTGAAGCAACAAATCTTGACTGGTTAGAATACCAATATTGGACAAAAAGAATCTTTGGTTCAAAATCAAATGAGTACATAGAAACATTAACTGATACAACTGTTTGGGATGAAAATAATTTTAGTTTCAAACCTGTTAAAACTTGCAGGTACTGGTCATATGAAGAATTATATTTAAGACATCCTGCTTTAAGAAAATACCCTGTTGTAGGTATTTCACAGAAACAAGCAATAGAATATTCCAAATGGCGTTCAGACCGTGTTTTTGAAGTGCTTCTTATTAATTTGAATGTTATCGAATATGACACCGCTCAAAATAAGGACACATATTTTACGATTGAAAAGTATTATAATGGCGAATTTAAAAATATAAAGCCTGATGAAAGACTTAAATATTATCCCAAATATCGTTTACCTAACCTTGAAGAAAGAGAATTGATTTTGAATTATGCCGATTCTACTGATATTGCTTATTTCAAGAAGTGGCATTTATCAAAGCTATACAGAAATTGCAAAGAAGAGCAAATACCTTGCGTTTATTCAGACATTATTCCTTGCCCGAACGACACCTTTAACTCCTTAATTACTAAGCCTGTTAATGTTGGGTGTTTTGCATCTAAACTATACCATTTGAGAGGCAATGTTAGTGAATGGACATCTGTTGATGAAATTTCAGTTGGTGGCGGTTGGCTCGACAAACATGAAAGAATTATGGAATCAGATACTTTCCATACAACAACTCCAAATGCATGGACAGGCTTTAGATGTGTTTGTGAATGGAAAGTGTGGAAAGAATAATTTATTAAAACACAAAAAGAACACCATAAATCTATTCTAAATGCTTGGTAATTTTAGGTATAATACTCAAAAATGGTTGGTAAAATCAACTGAATAACCTTATTCCCTAAGGGTAAGTAAAAGTTTTATGAAAATGGTTTCATAAAACTTTTTTAGTATGGAAAAACAGTCAAAAAAAAGCGTTGTTGGG